>JAQGHP010000241.1 GCA_028288775.1 Phycisphaerales bacterium
CTGCGGCCGATACTGACCCTTCGGGCCGCGCACAAATATCGCGCATACGCCGGGCGGTCGGCGGAGGATGTCTTCACCGACATCCATGACCACAACCGCTGGGGCGGCCGCCAGAGCGTCTCGGGCCAGGGCTCGGACCTGGCGCAGACCGCCACCATCCGCGCCGCCCTCCCGCAGATCGTCCGCGAGCTGCAGGTCCGATCGATGCTCGACGCCCCGTGCGGGGATTTCCATTGGATGCAGCACGTGGATCTGGGCGACTGCGACTACGTCGGCGGCGACATCGTCGCGACGCTGGCCGCCAGGTGCCAGGCGCAGTTCGGCGGCCCCGGTCGGCGTTTCATGCATCTGGACATCACGAAGGATGACCTACCGCCCGTTGACATGATTTTCTGCCGCGATTGCTTCATCCACCTCCCCCTGGGGCTCGTGGAGGCCGCGCTGCGAAACTTCAAACGCGCGGGGGCCAAATACCTGTTCACCACCACGATCCCCAATAAGAAGGTGAATTCCGATGTGGTGGCCGGCGGCTATCGTCCGATCAACCTCCGGCTGCCGCCCTTCCATTTCCCACCCCCGCTCCGCATGATCCCCGACGACCCCCCCAGCACCCACCTGGCCAACAACCCCGACTTCCAAAGGCACATGGCACTGTGGGAAATCAAGCAACTATGAGCGGTGTGAAAAGCGACGGGCCCGGTTTAAGAACCGGGCCCGTCGAAGTTTTGGCCTCTACTTGAAGCAAAAGCAGGGTCGCCTCACCCCGCCATCGTCAAATCAATCACTCCCCGGCGGGCGATGCGGCGCATTTTGGCCAGCTTCGTCGCGCGGTCGGTCGATTCGCCCATGGCCGAGATGACTGCGCCCAGGGGGCGTTTGCCGTCCATGGCTTTGATCGCCAGTAGTTCGTCTTCATCCAGCGTGAAATGCTTTTCGCCCCAGAGCACCACGCCCAGGACTTCCAGGAAATCGCGGGTGTAGTGGCGGTGGAAGTAGTCCACCCGCCGGCCGATCAGCGGGATGCACTTTTCCATTTGCTCATCGCCCAGCTCGACCGCGGCGAGCGTGGCCTTGCGGAAGCCTTCCGTGCGGTCGTCCTCGCCCATTGGGTCGCAGTTGAAGGCGTTGAGCTTCAGGTAGAGCATCGTCGTGAGCGCGGGGTTGCGGCGGAGGTGCCAGAACCTATGCCCGCGAAAGACGATTACATCCCGCGCCTGGTCCAGAATCTCCACCTTCCGCGCGTTCTTCAGCACCGGCTCCGGATAGCGCTCGGGAGAGAGGCTTGTGCGCAGCTGCTGCGAGGTGTTGAAGGGGTTGATGTCGTCCAGGTCGTGGGGATAGAGCACCAGCGTCGAGCCCTCGCGCACGTCGATCGAAAGTCCGACCGAAAGCTGCGAGGCGTAGCGGTCCTTATGGGCGTTGGGCTCGGAGGCGGCAGACGCCTCGTAGCCCTTCACGTGCCGCTCGGAGAGGACGATATCCGCGGCGTTCAGCCCCGCGATCGCGCCCATGGCCTTGCGGACCTGCTGCTGATAATCGCCGCCGGGCGGGAACTCGTACATCGCCTGCTGCTTGTCGCCGATGGCGAATTCCTTCATCAGTCGCGAGCGCATGTTCTCGTCGCATTGGGCCTTGGCCTTGGCGTAGAACTCCTCGGTGACGCCGCCGCGGATGTGGACCCATCCTTCTTTGGCGAACTGCTCGGCGTATTGGGTGGGATTGAAGTTGAATATCTGATCAGACACGGGAATGCTCCTGATGAAAGTGCGTGGAGGTTTCGGATTCATTGTCGTCCCGGCGTCCCGCGGCAGCCGCGAGATGCCGCAGGAGGTGGACGGCCACCGGAAACGCCCCGTCTTTTTTCTTATAGTGGTAATACAGATTCGGTGTGCCGTTCACCTCGAGGATGACGCCGCCCGACTCCGCCAGCGGCACGCCCGGATCGCGCGTGACCAGGTCGATCCCCGCGAAGCGCACGCCCAGCGCCCGCACGGCCTTTGCACAGTCATTAATTACCGAGTTGCACAGCAGCGGCGTGGCGGTTTCGTTGTCCGCGCCGGAGTTTTCGTTAATGACAGTCTTGAGCTTCACCACCCGCCCCGCCTCGGGGACGGCGCTTAGCGACAGGCCCTGCTTGGCCAGCGTGCGGCGCATGTCCAGATCAACGGTCAGCAGAACCTGCGAAACGTCGGCATGCGATTGCAGCCGTTTCTCGTTGGCCGCTTCGACGAGCCGGGCCACGGACGAGCGGCCGTCGCCGACGACGGTCGGATGTCGGCGGACGAAGGAGTCGATCAATTTTCCATCGAGGAAGAGTAGGCGGTAATTTTCGCCTTCGATCTGTTCCTCGATGAGGAGTTGGTCGGAATACACCGCCGCGTGGGCGGCGGCGAAGGCCAGGTGCGACATCTTGCGAATGCCGGTGGTCACCCCGCGCCCGCCCCCGGTTCCTCCGGCCGGCTTGACCACGCAATCCCCGCCCGCGTTGCGCATAAATTCGGCGGCCGGCCCCATATCCTTGGGCGTAAACGTCGCGTGCCGCGGCACGGTCAGTCCCTGCTCGCTGAGGATGCGGTGCGTCAACGGCTTGTCGTGCAGCACGGCGAGGGTCGGCGGGCTGTCGATTTCGCTGACGTTATGCACGACGCGGGTGCGGAAGGAATCGATCTCGATTTCGGATATTTCAAAATTCAGCCGCCGGGCCGTCCCGCCCAGCGTCTCCGCGGCCTCGCGCCACATGCGTTCGTAGAACTCGTCCTGGTGCCTGCCCGAAGCCTGTCGGCGCGGGTTGCGGTAGCGAAGGAAAGCTCTGCCCATCGCGAGCGCACTGAGCCCGCGCAAGGTAAGAGGATGAATCCAATATGACTTCATTGTCCCCAATCATCGAAGCCGGCCGGCGCTCTAATCGGCCCAATTCCCCAACCTTACCAAACCGAGGCCCCCGCGCCTTGCATAATCCGGCGACCGGCGCGCACTTCGCGCCCCTCGTCTGCGACACAGAATCTAAATCACAATACCCCAAGCCGCCCAAGCGTTCCCCATCCGCCCGGCGGGATCGTCGATCCCGACCGGCACTACTTTATACCACATATTTGAAGGTCGTGAGAAACCGCAATCCGGATGAAGTAGAGGGCTGGCGGTTATTTCGGCGGAAACTTTTCTCCCTCCTCCGGTACTCCGGGTGAGGGCAGGGGCGGGCGCGAGAGAAGGTTCAAAGGCTCAAGGACTGAAGGATTCAAGAGTTCCTGCCGCTTGAACCACTGAACCCTCCTCGCAGGCCCCCTCACGAACCCTCCCCGTAGTACCGGAGGAGGGAACGCACCGGCATCGGCAAAGCCCGTGAAGGCCAAGCACCAAAAAACCGCGGCCCTCCGCACACGCCCGACTATTTCCCCATTCCCCCTATTCCGCAGATAAGAGAACGATGTCCGTCCAGTCCAGCGGCAGTTCCAATCGCACGCCGCCCTCGATCTTTTCAAGGTGGACGATCGCCCCGGAAGTGCTTACCGCCCGCGTCACCGGCGTGCCGAGATGCAGATCGACCTTCAATGACTGCACGGGATGATACGTGTAATTAACCAGCACCAGGGCCGCGCCCTTTGGCCCGGTGAGAAGGCTCGTCTCGACCACCGGCTCGCTGGCGCGGGCGACGGGTGCGACGTGCGCGAGCTCGAGGGGAAGTCCCACAATCAGCCGCGGGCCGGCGGGCCAGGTTTCTTCCAGCGTGGAAGGTTTGAACCCGGCCAATTGCCCGTACGCCAGCATCGGCATGAAACCCGCCGCGATGACCCGGCCCTTGCCGTGGGCGGCAATCGCCATCGCCGGAGCGCCGTCGTCGAACTTCGCGATGACGTCCGCGATACCCGCCCGCAAATCGAGCCGGCAGCCGATCACCGGCAGATCGAACGCCTTGCCGCCGATCTCGCCGCGCGCCCGCGCCATCGCCGGGATCGTGGGAAGATCGGCCCGCTCGTTGTATGTGTGCTTCTCAGACTTCAGCCGCTTCGCGGCGTCGTCGGGCCAGAGCGTTTGCGCAAACGCCGGCACGTACGGCTCGAAGAACTCATCCCGCGTCGCCGCCCCGGCGGACAGGTAAACGACGCCGCCCCCGCGCACCCATTTGTCGATCGCATCAGACGCCGAGCGGCTGACGCATTCGTCCGTCACGTACAGCGCTTTGTACGAAGAGAGCGCACCCGCCTGCACGTCTTCCTCGCGAAGAAAATCGGGCTGCACGTGCAGGTGGCGCAGCGCATGCCAGAGCAGCCGCTTCTCCACGAAAGCGGCAGGGTCGTCGCTGTGCCAGATGTCGTGACTGACCGAGTACAGCACTGCCACCGGATCGCGCACCGGCTTGGCCGGGTACAAAATCGGCTCCGCCTGCTCCATCGCCTTCCCGAGCTTCGCGATACCGTCGTACTGGCTTTGCAGATCGGACCAATAGTTCTCCGTGCCGATGAACGTCGGGCCGTAGGTCCAGAAGAAAAACGACTTCGCCCCCTGCCCCAGCGCTGAATACGCCTTGAGCCGCAAGAACCCGTCGTCCGAAGGTGTCAGCAATCCGCGCAGCAGGATCGGCCGATCGCCGATGGCGGAGCGCATGATCGCGCTCAGATACTCAAACGATTGCGCCCCGGTCCACGTGGATGATGGCCCGTACATGTGATTGAGCCCGAGCCAGTCTTCAGCCGAGAGCTGATCGACCGAGCCGCGGCTGGCGACCTCGAACAAATCGAGCATCGGCGCGCTCATCCCCATGTTTGGCGGCCCCCACGCGTTGAAGAACCCGTGATCGCTGGGCAGCGTCTCGGTCTTCATCCCCGGGACCGATGCGTGAATGAGATCCGTGCTGTGACGAAGCTGCCGGGCCGACCATTGCTGCCCGAACTTGGCCGCGTAATACGCGAGTTTGCGCTCATGTAAATTCGCATCGCGCGCCAGCGCCGCCCGGTGAAGCAAATTTCCCGGATACTGTGCCTCGTCCACCCGCGCGCCAAGCTGCGCATCCGTCACCCCCGCCTCGTGGAGATACGCCCGAAACCACCCGTCCCGCTTCGCGGCGTTCACGCCCTGCAAATCCATCGTCCGAATTTCATCCGCCAATACCCAGTGCGCCACCGCGCCCAGTTCCTTGCGGCCCTCTTCGGTCTTCAGCGCATTCTCAACCCGCCGGCCCTCGCCTGCATTCCAATCCCGATCCGACTTCTCCGGGTCGGGGTTGTACAACTCGCTTTGACGGTAGGTGCGAGCGCCCGCGCCGGTGATCAGATCCGGATCGGTGCCGCCGATGACGTTAAAGCCGAGGTGCCGGAGGACATCAATCTCCTGCCGGGCGAGCGCCGGATCGTATGGCCCCCAAAGCGACGTGCAGACGTCGAATTGTTTCAGGTGGATCGCAGTCCCGCCGGTCGCCTGCTTCGCCCACGCGAGATGCCGGCCGGCCATCTGGCTGCCGGTTTCAAATTCCTTCGCATGCTCGCGCAGCGGATTCGGGACGAGAAATCCGATGACGTTCGACGCGCTGGTCTCCATAAAACGATGCACGACATGTGCCTCATCCGGCGCATCCGCCAGCTCCACCTCAATCGTGCGGCCGTGCTTCGCGCCAGCGGCTTCATTGCGTTCCACCCCAATCGTCATCGAAGGCCACTCGGCGATCCCCCCCTCTCGATTCACCTTCCCGTGCCACGGCCATTTGCTCACGTCCACCCATGGGCTCCACTCCCCCGCCGGGGCTTCCGCGGACACGGAGGGGAATTGCCACGGTTCGCCCGCGTGACGGAATCCGCCGATGGTCAGCTTGAAGTGCTCGCCGGTGGTGTCGGGGAGCTTTGCCCGGACAAAGATTTCCGCGGCGGGTGTCCGGACGGCGCAAAAAAGCGTCGCCGCCGCAACCAGACAATGTATCATCCGAACCAAAGCACACCTCCGAAGTGACTTGTAGGGTGGGTGTACTCGCCCACCATTTGCTTCTGCCCCAACCGACCGAGCGGGAAGGTGGGCGAGTACACCCACCCTACATGGCCAAGAGGGGTTTCATATCTTCGTGACATGGGCGTCCCGCGCATGCCCGGTACGTGCGGAATCAAGAAATCCCGAAAACAAGCGTGTCATAATCATTGAATCACCCGCACGGGCGGGACGCAGCTCGACTGAGCTCGCCGAAGTCCCGTGTCACGAGAAACGATGGCCCGCTCTCACCCAGGGCGATCGCGTCTGGCCGCAGCGCTTTT
>JAQGHP010000251.1 GCA_028288775.1 Phycisphaerales bacterium
TTTCAACCCGTGCGAGATGTGCAAGTCGTAAGGTCCTTTTCATTGTTACGCACCGAGCACGGGTTGAAAACCCGTGCCACGACAACGTTTCCGCGCTGCGAATCCAATTCGACGCTCCGCCCCTCACCCCGACCCTCTCCCCCGGGTACGAGGGAGAGGGAGCAGGACGGAGCAACGCTACGACAAGGCCGGCACGGCCCGGCTCCGAATTCACCCGACAAAGTAGAACGTGGGACTACGAGGGTTCTTCGACCAGCTCTTCCAGCAATTCATCCGTACTTTGTGGATCAACGGTACGGCACGCGTTGGTGAGGACTTGCGAAATGCCGGACAGGGCGGCGCGCCAGTCCTGGGGGGTCATGTCGGGCGGGGTGAGCTGGGTGAATTCGTCGCAGAGCAGGATCATGCGAAGGAGGTGTTTGAAGAGGATGCCTTCCTGGCGGAGGAGGTCGCGGGCGCGGACGAACTTGTCGAAGTCTCCGCCGTGGGCGAGCAGGTCGCCGACGGCCCAGACGGGGGTGATGAATAGTCCGCCGGCGTGGTCCACCGTGTTCTCGAAGAGCATTCGCATTTTCTGGGCGAGTGGGATGGGATATTTGCGCAGCTCGGGAGGCAGGTCCGATTGGTCGGCCTGGCGGTACAGATCTTCCTGGCTGGCGAGGCCGCCGGTGAGGATCGCGGGATCGACGACTTCGACGGCCAGCCTGCCGGGCGGCAGTTCGTCGGGCCAGGGGACGCGGACGGATCTGGCCACCGTGCCCGGCATGGCCAGGAGGCTCTCGAGGATCTGGATCAACTCGTTGGGCTCGGCCTTGCCCAGGTAATCCATGAGGAACAGGCCGTACAACGGGTGTACGGCGCGGAAGACCATCAATTGTTTCAGCCGGGCCGTTGGAGTGGCCGTGATCGGCTCGTAGGGTTCGGGGAACACCGGCGCGGTTTTGCCGACATTGCGAGCAGAGCCCGAATTCGCGGTAGCCGCGGCGGCGCTGGCCTGCACGCCGATCGTGAGCCGGTTCATCAACTCCGCCACGCCCGGCGCATCGGCTTGCGCGGGTTCCGGCTTCTCGTCGGAATCTTCCTGCGTCTCGGGAGATTCGGCATCTTCGGCGTCGGGAATAGCGGGAAGCACCACTCCCGTGGGTTGAACGGCCTTCCGCCAGCTTTCGGGCGGCGGAGGGTCGAGAACCACTACGCCCAATTGCCCCAGCGTCACCAGCATCTTCGTCAGCCGTTTCAGTTCCGACTCGACCATCGTCGCGTCCATCAGACGTCGGCGGATGACCTGGCGGATCGGCTCGACCGCGGGGTTCGCGTCCAGCAAAAATGCCAGCCAGCGCCACGTGAGGTTGCCCCGGCTTGCGAGCCGGGCGGGCGGAGCGGCTTGAAGCTTTTCGAACTGCTCGGGGTTCCAATACGTGAAGCCGGCCCGGCGGGTGGGCTTCTTTTTCAGCAGCGCCTTTTTCGCTTTCATCAACCCCGGGTCCTTCGTTTCCTCCGGGATCGAATCGTACTTCTCGCGCCAGCGGGCGAGCTTCACGTCGTCCTCGTGCGCAAGCGCGAAAACGTGCCCTTCCGTATCGAACTGCGGCCGGCCCGCCCTGCCGAACATCTGATGCGCCGCGCCCGGTTCGACCATCTTCTTCTTGTCGCGCGGGCCCTTCACCAGCGTGGTCAGCACGACCGACCGCGCGGGGAGGTTTAGGCCTGCCGCCAAGGTTTCCGTGCAGACGCAGGCCGGCAGCAGTTTTTCCTGGAAGAGTGTTTCGACCACCCGCCGATAGCGCGGAAGAAGGCCCGCGTGATGGATGCCGATGCCGCGCGTCAGGAACGTCCGCAGGCGGTTGCCGGAGCCGAAGGTGAAGTCGAATGTTTCGAGTCGATCGAGCAGTGCTTTGCGCTGTCCCTCGGCGAAGAGGTCCTTGCCCTTCAAGACCTCTGCCGTGCTCCAGCAGACTTCGCGGTCGAAGCAGAACACCAGGGCCGGCGTCCGCCGCTCGGTATTTTCGCCGGCGGCGATCCGCTCCATGAAATCGGGCAGCAATTCATCGCCCACCCAGTGGAAATGCAGCGGGACCCGGCGCTCGGTTCCTTCGACCAGCGTCACCCGCCGATCGAGGCTGCGGGCCATCCAGTTGACGAATTCGCCCGCGGCCCCCACCGTCGCCGACAGGAGCATCACGCGGATGTGCTTGGGGAGCAGCGACAGGGCGAGTTCCCAGACGATGCCGCGTTGTGAATCGTTGAAGTTGTGGAACTCGTCCATCACCACCGCGCCCACGCCGGTGAAGTCGAAGACTTCGGGATGGAGCAGCCGATTGAGCAGCACCTCGGCGACCACGACCTTGATCTGCGCGTCCGGGTTCACTGTGCGATGCCCGGTGACCAGCCCCACCTGCTCGCGCTCAAAGCCCCAGCGCGCGACCGTGTCCTGCAATTCGAGCAGCTTCTGGTCCGTCAGCGCGACGAGCGGCGTGGAGTAATAAACGCCCTTCCCGGTCCGCAGTCCCTCGTACACAGCCGCCTCGGCGACAAGCGTCTTCCCTGTCCCCGTCGGAGCTGACAGCAGCACCCCCTGCTCGCACGCCGCCCAGGCGTACATCGCCTCTTCCTGCACCGCGTAGGGGGCGAAGGGCAGGCGTTCGAGGTACTCAAGAATGATTTCGTCGCGCGAGAGCATGGCGGGAGTTTACCGGATTTGCCCCGTCGCCGCGGGTGTGTGACGCGCTCGGCGATCCCTCTGCTCCCTCCTCCGGTACGCCGGGGGAGGGTTGGGGAGGGGGCTGTGAGGAGGGTTCAAAGGTTCAAGGGTTCGTATCCTTGAAACATTGAACTCTTAACCCTCCCGCCAGCCCGAGTACCAGGAGAGGGGAAAGAGTGGAAGGCAACTCGCCCAAAACGTC
>JAQGHP010000256.1 GCA_028288775.1 Phycisphaerales bacterium
ATAAGTGCTCTGTCTCGACCCTCCTTTTTCCTCAATTTTCTTGCGGAGCCCGTTTTGAAAATTAGCGAGAAAATGGCCTTATTCTGAGGCGTCCTGAGCGGGCGCAACAGGGGGTCGAGACAGAGCACTTATGACCCCTTTTCCGGCTTCCCCTTTTCCGGCTTCGCGATCTGGGCGGCGGCAACGTCCTTTACGACCGGGGCGGGAGTCGACGGGACGGCATTCAATCCGCCGTCGGGACCGGTCGGGAACATCGCGCTTAGCCAATACGCCGATGTGTCAACATGGCTCCGCGGACAATAAGAGGTATCCCGTGCGCAAGCTGCTTCATATTACTCTCGGCGCTTTGATCTTTCTGACGGCCCACGGATCGCCGACGCTTGCCGATTTGGCACCGGACGACGACCAGGGCACGCAACAGCCCTACTTTGACCGCCTCATGGGAGGGGCGTTTTTCCAGCAGCACATCGACGTCGTTTTGGCCAGGGTGGTGGGGCCGCTGGCGACTTGGCCGGACGGGTACGATACCGGCTACACGCTGGAGATACTGGACGATTACGGCGGCGGCCTGAAAGAGCACGAGCGGGTCAAGATGTTCGGCACGCGGCCGGTGCCCAACGGGAGCAGTTTCGGGCCGCTGAGGACCCTTGCAGCCGACGATGTCATGCTGCTGGCGATCGCGCCGTTGAAGGCGGCGGGCCAGTTCCGGTATAGGGAGCTCACGACGCCGATGGGCCTGGGTTGTCCGAGCGTCGTGAAGCCCGGATGGGTCGCCGCCGTGCGGCGGACGCTGGCCGATCTGCGGCGTCTGGTGCCCAAGGATGGAAAGGGCGAGCTGCCGCGGGCCGACGCGTACCGCCTGCTGGCTTCGGAGGAGCCGTTGCGGTGGGCGCTGGGCGCGTCCCTGGTCGCGTACGACCCCGCTCCGGGCGACGTGGAGTCGTTGAAAAGGATTGTGAACACGCAAGAGGACTTGACTTTGCCTCAGGCCGTATGGGTTTATTACCTTCTGACTTCAGTGGTGCCCGAAGACAAGAGGCCGTCCAAGGCCGATTCCGACGCCCTGCTCGTCGGCTACGTGGGGCGCGTCGCTAAGCCGCTGGGGGAGTAGGACGAACTAAAGGAGGGCCAGAAAAGGTGTCATATGCCATTTATCAGATTCTTGTCCTTTTCGGCGGCAATTGGCGTATGACCCCTTTCCTGGCCTGACCCCTTTCCTGGCCTTCTACCCTTCTGCCGGCCCTAATTTCCAGAAACTCGCATACCCGTGGGGAGCTGGAACTCTCAGCCCTAAGGGAAACTTGCTACCCCCAAAAAACCATACTATTGTGCCGACGCAGTTGCCTGTTGGCGCCCTCCCCGCTTGGGCGACGCCTCCGGGATAACCCGTAAATCGAACTTCACATGCGACAGAGTTGGCTAATTCTCGCTATTTTTTCGGCAGCCCTCCAAATGGGCTGCCGAAAACAGCCGGTAGGTCCTCCACCGCCGCCAAAGGACCTTGCGGCGGCTGCGGCGGCTGGCGACGTGACCGCAGTAGCGCGTTTCTTGGCGCTCGGCTCTGATCCGAACCGGTTGGACACTTCGGGGGTTCCACCTCTTTACGAGGCGGTAGTGCGGCCCAAGAACGGTGAGGTGATTCGTATGCTCGCCAGTCATGGAGCAAAATTCGAATTGCCCGGTAAACTGCCTATTTTGGCGGAGGCAGACATAACTAATATGCAAAGCCTGGTCGATTCGGGGGCTGACGTCAACGCGCCGGCCGGCGGCAAGTGGACGGCGCTCCGGGCTCGCGTTGATCGAATTCGGGACTTAGATTCGATCGGTTTTCTAATCGCGAACGGGGCGAATCCCAATCCCCCAGGCGACCCGCTCGTGCTGCTGGCGGCTAAACAGAATAATGCTGAGGTAGCGAAAATGCTGCTCGACGCCGGTGCGGCCCTAGGCCCGGATAAGGGAGGTGAGGTTTTGGGTTTGAGCATCCGATTTCGCAATAGAGGGCTCTTCGATGCCCTGCTAGGCCACGGTGCCGACGCAACTTGGTGCGACAAATACGGCGACAGCCTCGTAATATACGCCATCCAATCGAAATGTACGGATTGGATCGACGATTTGGTTCGCGCCGGCGCGGACCCCAACCGTGCCAACAACGCGGGCGTCACGCCGTTCTGGCTGGTCCGGGATGACAAAATCGAGGCGCGGCTGGCGCTAATCCGCAATGGCGCCTACAACAAATTCTCCCCGGAAGAGGTGCTGGCGGAACGAAAGCGAAACGCCGACGGCGGAAAGTGAGCCATGCTCGCGCGCGTCCGGAAACTCGCAATCCGCCTTTGCGGAAACCGAAAAGGGAAACCGAAAAGGGGTCATAAGCCATTTGCCGCCAAAAAGGACAAGAAGCTGATAATTGGCTTATCACCCCTTTTTGCCCCGATGACGAAACGCAAACAGGGCTCGGCCCTGCGTGCTCGCTCCGAGCCGGCCCGGAACCGCGAGTTGGCGCTGCGGGTGCTGACTCATAACTTGGCCTCTTGCCCTCAGCTTGAAGGTCGCGACAGAGCACTTATGACCCCTTTTCCGGCCCCTTTGAGCAGCCGTGTTGGTTGGCTGCTGACGACCGCGGCTCTTCTGCTATATGCGGCGGCGATGTTCCTCCATTCAGCGAAGGTGGGAATGGCGCCCGCCTTTGTCGCGTCCGAGGGAGGCGTCGTGCTCGTCCGTGCGCAATGGCGCTATCTGTTCGATCGCTCGTACAATCTGATCTTCCTCATGCCATGCATCCCGTCCGCGCGGTGGCTCCTGCGCGTTCTCCGCACCCCGAAGGACAAGCACCGGTTTCGCGAGGTGATGCAGGCACTGGCCGGCGCTCCGTTCGCGATCATTTCATGCGTCTCGCTGGCAGCGTGGGTCGCAACGATCGTGATGATTTTGAATCTCCGGTACGATTATCGCTGCCGGCCCGTGGGGTGGTATTTCTTCCATCACGAAGTTAAGGGGCCCGTCGCGGAGTGGCTTTGGCATAACGAACTCTACCTCTTCTTCGCGCTTCCGATGCCATTCGTCTTATGGTTGATCGCACGCGCCGTGTGCAAGGCGTCACGAGCCAAGGGACTGTGCCGCGAATGCGGCTACGACCTGCGCGCGACCCCCGACCGCTGCCCCGAATGCGGTACGGAGCCCGCCAATCCAGGCGGAAGCTGAAAAGAAGCTGAAAAGGGGTCGTAAGTGCTCTGTCTCGACCCTCGAAATCATTGCAATAACATGACATTGTGGGTGATGACGCGCAGGAGCAATTCCCTGGACCTTCGCCGGGGCGTCTGCGCCCGCAAGGCCGAGCCGAGGTTCCGCTTGATCATCGAGTTCACCGTCTCGGCCTGCCAACGCTGACCGTAGTGCTTCTTGTCCGCCTTCCGCTTGAAGCGGTGGTGCATGTTGCGGCGATGGCGGCCGATCGGCAACTTTTCCGTGGGACGGCCGGCCTTGGGCGGGATGATCGATCGCACCCGCATGTCCTGCCGCGCGATGCGATGGTTGGGTTCGGAATCGAAACCGGCGTCGGCCACCACGCTCTTGATGTTCGCCCTGCGCCAGGCGTCAAAGAGCAGCGGCTCGAAGAAGGACTGGTCGCCTCCGGCGCCGGTGGTGGCCCGGGCGGCGAGAATCACATGGCAACTGCTGGCCACCGCCAGCGACAGCTTGGGCAACGAGCGGACCACGCGCGACCGGCGGCGGTCCCCGGCCGATTTACCCCCGGTTTTCCCGCGTTTTTTGCCCGATTCGCGGGCGGACTGCCGCCGCCGCTTCTCGAAGTGCCGGCTCACGTGGTGCGACTCGAACATGCTGCTGTCCAGGGCGACGGGCTTGATGCGTCCTTTGATCAGCTTGCGTTGCCCGGCCCACCGGGCCTGCTGGTCGAGCATGGAGTTCACCGTGCCGGCCTTGACCAGATGGTTGAAGGCACGCCAGAGCGTGTTGTGGTCCGGGGCGCGGGGCATGCCGATGTCGGCCAGCCAGTCTCGGCTGTCGCGGAGCAGTTCCTCGACGCCGCGGTAGCTTTTCTTCTGGTGCTCGCGGATGACCAGGCAGGCGAACAACTGCGGCAGCGTGAAATCGTGCCGGGAGAATTCATTGCGATAATTTGGAAGGCAGTGGGTGGCTAACAGAAAGGCGGCCCGCATCACCTTCCGTGGCGACTTGGAGGTCAACATGATACGAGTAATACGTCAGCCGTCGCAGCCGCGACGAAGCGAACTCGACGGGAAGGTCGAGACAGAGCACTCC
>JAQGHP010000268.1 GCA_028288775.1 Phycisphaerales bacterium
GCCGAAGTAAGCAAGAGAGCAGTGACCTCTTCTTCGCGCCACCGAACAGACCGCGAAGCCGCAAAGGGGCGCGAAAACAGCCGCGAAGAAATGCGGGAGATGGCCGCCACAGATTGGAACAGATGAACACGGATGGGAACGTGTCTTATCCGTGTTCATCTGTGTCCATCTGTGGCGACACCACTTCTCCGCGACTTACTTCGCGCGCTTCGCGGCTTTGCGGTTGTGCCCGTCAGCGCGATGGAACTCCACTCGCCGCGCGCTTCGTGCATTGCATTCCCCGGCGCGATTCCTAAAGTAGCGGCACGATGAACGGGTTACTGACCAGCGGTTATTTTCTTCTCGCCGATCAGGGCGCCGATCCGAAGTCCTCCTGGGCTCCGATCGTTTTGCTCATTTTGATTGCCGTCGGGTTTGCCGTGGTGAACATCGCGGCATCGCTGATCATCGGCCCCAGCCGCACCGGCCCGGGCAAGGAGCAGACCTACGAAAGCGGCATGGTCCCCATCGGCGACACCCGCCGACGGTTTAACGTCCGCTTCTACATCGTGGCGATGATCTTCCTCGTCTTCGACGTCGAGATCGTCTTCCTCTACCCCTGGGCCGCGATCTTCGCCAAAGGCGTCGCGCAGAAGTCCGGCTCGGACTTCGGCGGCGGCATGCTCCTCGTCGAAATGCTCATCTTCGTCGCCATCCTTCTGGTCGCCTACTTCTACGCCTGGGGCAAGGGCGTCTTCCGATGGGACTGATCAAGTAAAAAGTAGAAAGTAAAAAGGTAAAAGTGGCGCGGGCGGATAGTGGTGAAATGCCCGTCCGCCCGCGCCACTTTTGCCTTTTTACTTTCTACTTTTTACTTTTTAGTTCCCCGCTACTTCGAACTTTTTACTTCGATCTCTCCCGGCACTTCGAGGAAAAACGTCGACCCCTCCCCCGGCCTCGACTCCGCCCAGAGCTTTGCCTGCAAGTACTCCGCGGCCTGGCGGGCGATCGAAAGGCCCAGGCCCACGCCCGGCTGGCCGTAGGTTTCGCCGCGGGCGAAGGGGGCGAATAGCTCGTTCAACTTTTCCGGCGCGATGCCCGGCCCGGTGTCGCGGACGGACACCAGGCACCCGTTGGGCTGCCCGCGGGCCGTGATCGCAACTTCGCCGCCGCGATCGGTGTATTTCAACGCGTTGGAGATGACGTTCTGGAAAATGAGGGTGAGCAGCTCGCGGTCGGAGACGACGGTACAGTCCGCCGGTGCGTCCACGGTTGCCTTGATGCTCTTTTCCTTGGCCTGGTAGGAGAAATGGGCCGCGGCTTCCATAAGCATGTTGCGGAGGTTGACGGTTGCGGGGCGAACCTGCACCTTGCCCTTGCGGAAGCGCTCGGCGTGCAGGAATCGGTCCATGGTGCCGACGGTTTCCAGGAGCGATCGGCGCATGACGTCGAGGTCTTCCACCGTTTCCGCCAATCGCGGCTCGGTGGCCAGCTCGCGCTTGAGGACCTCGATCATAAGGAACACGCCGTTGAGCCCGCCGCGAAGGTCGTGGGAGAGGAAGGACAGATATTTGCTCTGCGCCTCGGTGGCGACGCGGAGTTCGCGGGACTGGTGCTCAACGTACGCGAGCACCGCCCTGCGGGCGGCGATGTCGAGCCCGACGGTCAGGGCATCTATCTCCTGCGGCAACAGTTGCCGGGCCAGCTCTTTGGCCACCTCCTGAAAGAGCGTCACGCGGAGGAGCGTGTACTCGATCATCAGTTCCGCAAGGCTGAAGGTCTGGTCAAACCGCGTGACGCCGTGCTCGGCGGTAATGGCAATGAGTTGCTCAGTCTGTCTGGGGCCGTCGGATTGCAGCGCGAAGGCCAGTTGTTCGAGCACGTTGGGGATGTGGTCGCGGACTTGGGAGAATGTGAGTTCGTCGGCACTGGGCAGGGTTTGGCGAACCCCCGTGACCCAGCGCTCAACGATCTTCGGCACCGCCGACCGGACCGCCCCGGCAAGTTCGGGGAACGCATGATCGGCCAATAAATTCCACGGCGGATTCGTCATTCCTCAGCCTCCGGGCTGCATTTAGTTCGGGGATTTTACCCGCCGCCGAATCAAATTCCGTCGGGAGTAAGTAACCCAGTGCGCGGGTAATGCGGGTTCGGTTGGATCAGATCGAGTTAGTCATGCCACACGAAGCACTCACAGCCCGATATCAATAATTGTCACACGAAAGTCGCGGAAATCAAGCGGGCGCGTGCGGACATTTCGCGCCGCGACGCCCTGCGCGCCCGCGTCCGCCGGTAATGCATCTCACACGCACCGGATCGCAATGAGTGTCTGATCGTCGGTCAACGAGGCATTCCCCCGGAAGTCACCGATTATCGAGCGGATGCGGCAGACGCATTCCTCCGCCGAGCACGTCCCGCAATCCAACAGCGCTTTGTCCAGCCGTTCGACTCCGAATAGATCCCGCGCCTCGTCACGCTTGTGCGCGGGTGCGGCTTCGGTGACGCCGTCCGTGTACAGCAGCAACAAGTCCCCGGATTCCAGCGTTACCGTCGTTTCGCCGTAGGACTGCTGGTCCACGATCCCCAGCGGCAGTTCGCCGTTGGCGTCGAGGGCCGTCACGCAGCCCCTGCGAACCAATCGCGGCGGATTGTGGCCAGCGCGGGAATACGTCAGTCGGCGGGTGCGCGGGTCGAGCACCGCGTAGAACGCCGTCACGAACGTGCCGTCCCGAGTGTAACTGCGAACGAGCTGATCGTTGAGGTAACCCAGCAGCATCTCCGGCGGGGTGTGCGTGCCTGGCTGGGCATGGGCGATGGCGTGGGTGATCGCCATGAGCACCGCCGCGGGCGTGCCGTGCCCGGAGACATCCGCAATGAAAACCCCCCACGCGCCGCCTGCCAGCGGGAAGAAGTCGTAATAGTCCCCGCCGGCCCGGGCGCTCGTGAGGTAAAACGTCGCGACCGCAAATCCGGGGATCTTCGGGAGCACGGCCGGCAACAGCGAGCGCTGAATCTCCCCCACCACCTGCAACTCCCGATCCAGCGCTCCCAGCGCCCCGGCCAACTGATTGCGCAGCACGAGGTTCTGCGTCCCCCTCCCAAACAATCCGCTCTGCCAATGCATCATCGGAATGACCGCGTGGTCAATCTCCACCCCCGGCGGCAGGAGCATCCCCGTCACGTTCAGCGCCTCGCCATCGTCGTATTGCGGGAAGGTGATGAGCGATTGAAACCCCTCCAGGTAAAACCGCGCGGGGTCGTCAGATGCCAGCCGGGCCGGAAGATCGTCGATGATCATCGGCCGGTTGGCGTAGACGATCTCCCCAAGAATCCCCGCGGAAAATCGCGGCAGAAGGTCGCGCTGGGTCCACGGGTTCAAATGCTCGGTGAAGCGCGACGACCGCGTGACGAAATAGTCCGGCGGCTCCACCCCCCGCCGTGATACGGAAACGTAATCGTTGATCGGTATCAGCTCGCCGATCCCCTCCCAATAGATGCGGACCAGCTCTTCCGGGTCAGTGACGCCGGAGATTGCCCGCATCGTCTTATCGACGATCTCCAGTTCTTCCTTCCATGGTCGGCGCTTGAGCATCCCCGCATCTTAGCCGGGTCGGTCGCGATTTCTTCTGATTCCGGCGATCTCCCGACGAATCTCCTCTAAATGACCATGCACGATTCATCGATTGTGGTGCAGGCTTTCAGCCTGCATTCGCAGCCTGAAAGGCTGCACCACAACCACACATGCACGCACGATTATTAGCGCCCTCTGCCGCGCCGGCCTGCGAGCATTGGAGCGAGCACCGCGAGTCCCAAAAGCCCCATCGCCGGCTCGGGCACGCTTGCCGTCCCGCTGATCTGCACGCGCAAGGCACTGGGGCTGGAGCCGCCGTTCGACCCCGTGTCGTTGATCACGAGAAAGTCGAGCGTATTCACGCCCGGCTGAAAGCCCGATGTGATGTTGAACGGGGTGAGCCCCGCGAATTCGATCGCACCGAGGGCGTCGCCTGTCGGCACCCCATTGAGCAATATCGACGCCCCGTTGTCCGATGCCCAACCCCCAGTGAGGACGGCAGTCGAAGGGTCGAGACCCGAAAGATCAAACGTGGTGCGGTACTCGTACGTGCCCGGCGCCAGATTCGTATTCGCATCCGCCGCCAAGTCGATCCATTTCGACGCGGCGTCATTGGGGACGTAAGCGCTTGGGATGCTGCTCGCCACAAACACGGATGGCCCGGGGAAAACCGGGGACGCGGAAGTAACCACGACGTAGTTCGGATCGACGGTCCCCGCCGCACCGACCCCGGTGCTGTTGACGTTGATCGGGTCCGCGCTCGCGTGACCCGCAACTCCCAGCCCCATCCCCAAGACCACCAGAACCTGCCCCGCGAGCAGTTGACGCTTTCCAATCATCTTCTTCTCCTTCCGATTTACCTGCGGCTATCCCTGGTACAACGCCGGGCCGTGTCGATTCGGAATGTGCGATAGACCACAATCTCGGCCCGTGAAGGATGGCTATACCCACCGCCGTAGGATTTTGTCAAACTTGGACGCGTGCTCATTTGTCATGAAAGTGCGGTGATTTGAAATCCCCTACAACCTTCAACGGCAGACGGAATCCGGTTCAATCTTTCGTCCGCAATCGACCTGCACGACCCCCCGCACGACCCATGCACGATGCGCAATGCCGAACAGCGTTTTCGATAGCGCCAGTGGGGTGTCATGCACGAATTTGCACGAGTTTGCACGAGTTTTTCGACCCATTGCAGCAATATAACGAAAAATACGATTTCTGCATGGAACTCGCCCCGCCGGCCCCCTGCGTCCCGCCCGGCCATTTCTCGAAATGTCGCACTTTGTCACAGATTCGTCGTTTTTCATTGCTATTTCTTGCTAAACATCTCGCAGCCCTAGCCCCATTAACATGTTACAAAAACAGGGTAAATGTCGCACTGCGACATTCTCCGCAACCTGTTTCAGTAAGAGCATTTAGAGGCATTTCACACAAATCGATTCCGAAGCATTCCGCGCTGCACTCATCCTACCGCCCCCGAGAGGGCGGGGCATCGGCGAGACACTTCTGCCGCCGAAGGATTTTGTAACCTGATTCACTCTGCGTGCATCCAAGCGGCGGTTGGATTTCCCCACACTAATTGGCCGGGGCGTTTGATGCCGCCGCACGCGTCATTGGTCCGTGCCCCGCTTCTGTTCTGCCGATTCATCCCGACGGCAGATCGTCGCAGCTCAACGTGGACTCCCTGAGTTTCGACACCACCACCAACATCACCGGCGGCGGAGGCAGCATGTTCCCGGTGGTCGAGTACTCCAACTCCGCCGACTTCTCGAACTTCGCCACCCTCGGCTCCTTCACCGTCAACGGCCCGAACACCACCTGGTACACCGAAGTCGCCGGCGACGCCCCGATCACCGACGGCACCGGCACCTATTACTTCCGCCTCTACAACTCGACCAACGCCAGCGGCTCCTACAGTTGGAACCTGGACAACGTCAGCCTCAACGGATTTGTCATAGCCCCCACGCCCGAACCCGTCAGCCTCTCCGTCCTGGTTCTCGCAGCCGCGGCGCTCATGCTCCGCCGCCGGGGCGCTGCCTCGCATGACCGTGAGGAATGTGGGGTCAGGTAAGGGATAGTAGGTGCCGGGGGCTGTTTTTCATGATTTTGCGAAATAGGTTCCCGGCACCTTTGGCCTACCTAGGTTCCCGGCACCTTTGGCCTACCACCTTTGGCCTTCCCCGGCGGGATTTTCATTGGGCCTTGTCTCTCTTTTCGCGCCTCCGCCGTGCAAATCGAATCGTCAAAAGTATGGGCATCCCCATGGTAATGATCGCCGAGAGCCAGAGCGGCAAAATCAAGCCCCATCCGTCGTCTCTGGGTACTTTGGGCAGATTCACGTAGTGGGCAATTCCAACGGTGTATGTGGAGCTAGAGTCCTTAGTGCTGGTTGCAGCCACGCACAGCAGCAGCGGCAGCATCGAGGCGACGGTGAAGATTCGGCGAAGCACGGCGTCATGATACCACATTTGCCATTTCGTGCGGCGAGGTAGGATGAGGGGATGACCTTTCACTGCGGGGAATACCCCGGAGGAATCACGATGACTTCAAACTTCGTTGATCCGAACGACCCATACATCAGTCGGCAGGGATATTGATGGATCTTCCAGATGAGCCACTCGCCGGTATCGCCGTTGACGCGCGGGCCCCACAGTTCAAGAAAGTCGTCGTGCGATCTCCAGGGCCAGACGTAGTATCGGCCGATGATGCAACTCGGTTCGGGTACCACGTCGATTGACTTGTCGACGTTCTGCGCTGCAATTTGCCTCGCCTGATCGGGGTTGATCTTGAACGCGAGCGCCTGCCGCGAATAGTCCGGCGTGCCCCGCAAATAGACATGATCTTGCGTTCCGGGAACGACCCCGGCGGGATTTGCCCGACTGCAGCCGGTCAGACCCACGAGCAAGAGGAACGATATGCTGGCACAGTGGATCAAACGCACTATTTGGCCTTCCCTTCTTTCCTATGTGGCGCCTACGGACACTGTTTTAAGGGCACTCCGCTGCTCGACAGCCATTGCAGTGCGTATTCGATGTAAGCTCGGGTGATGAGTTCAAATCGATCCACGTTGGGAATGTGATTTACCTCCAATAGATGAGGCCGGTCTTCGTTGTCGATCATGTAGTCGACGCCAGTGATCTCCAGATTGAAATGACTCATTAATCGTTTCGTGTCCTCCACCAGGTCTGGGCGGGGTTCAACGATGGCGGCGGTATCGGCGTGGATCGACTTCTTCCAGGTATCGCCTTCCAGATTGATCTGCCAGAATCGATCTCCCAAGGCCATGATGCGCACGGCGCGCCCGGGGATAAACGGCTCCATCAAACTCGGTTGTTCGCAACGCCATGCACTGGTGACCTGTTCTTTCCCTTCGCCACAGTGCCACTGTCCAAACTTCACCACTGCGGGCACGTCGGTGTGGAGGGTGACACCACCATAGCCGAAGCCGCGCCCGCCGCCGGGGAAGCGTGTGACCTGCAGCGCGTGAACGAGCGCCGGAACCCGCATCCGGGCCCGCATCATGCCAATGGCATTAGGAAGGCACTTTTGATTCCACACGGCCATTGCCGTGATAAAGTCAAAATCATTTTCAAAAATGCCATGGTAGAGGACGTGGCTCACAGGCAGGTATCCCGCACCGGAGCGCGTGCCTTTGACCAGTAGCACTCCATTTTCCACGGTAATGGTGGGGAGCAGTTCTGAAACAAGATGGGGGCAGTCCAAGCGGCCGGCAATTCCAGGGGAAACGGTCCGTTCCAGTCCAACCATAAGCACGCGAGTCATGCCAGCATTTTGTAACCAGGCGTCGAAGTTGTCCAATCGAAGATAAGCCCGAAAAGTGTCGCGGTCGTATCCGAACGTTGCCGCCCGACGGCATCCGCATGCGGCGCCTGGGCGGGATTATCATCAGGAGTACGATCAGGATTGAAATGCGGCAGACGGAGAAAACG
>JAQGHP010000269.1 GCA_028288775.1 Phycisphaerales bacterium
AGCGCGTGCTCGGATTGCTGGCGCGATGGTGCGGCGTCGAAGCGCGCGAGGAGGGAATCCGCGCAGCCGATCTGCTAAATTCATTCCGCCTTGAGCGCATGCCGCGGGAAAAAATCGTCTTCACGAATGAGGATGACGCACGATTGAGTGGGGCCTGACGCCTGGGGTGTGAGGTTTTTTGCCGGCGGCTCTCCATGATCCGACCGCATTTTGCATCCACGCACGAACACACTAGAAACCGACACCATGGGGCGATTCGCCGACGTCCATATTCGCAAAGTAATGAGCGGCGAGCGGCGCGGCGCGCCCGCCATGCTTGCCCGCGCCGCATTGGCCGCGGCGGAGCCGTTCTATGCCGGCGCTATGGTGCTGCGCAACCGCCTGTATGACGCCGGCATTCGTCGCGCTCATCCGCTGGGCCGCCCGACGATTTGCATCGGCAACCTCACCGCCGGCGGCACGGGAAAGACGCCGATGGTGCGCTGGCTGGCAGGCAATCTGCGGGATGTGGGACACACCGTTGCTGTGCTTTCGCGCGGCTACAAGTCCGCGGATAGAAAGCCCGGCGACGAGCAGATCATGCTCGACCGCTGCCTCAACGGGCCGGGCACGAAGCCCGTGGCAATGTTCGCCAACCCGAGCCGCGTCAACGCCGCCGCGGCCGCGCTGCGCGACAACCCCTCGATCGACGTTTTCCTCCTCGACGACGGTTTCCAACATCGCGCCGCCGAGCGCGATCTGGACATCGTTCTGCTGAACGCGACTGACCCATTCGGTTATGGCCACGTGCTCCCGCGTGGATTGTTGCGCGAGCCCGTCCGTGGTCTGTCGCGCGCCGGCGCGGTGGTCATCACGCACGCCGATCGGATCAGCGATGTGGAACTCGTAGGGATCGAACGTCGCGTCCGACGGCACAACCCTGCCGTCCCGATCTACCATGCGATCCACGCTCCTGCCGGCCTGCGGACATCTGCTGTCGCGTCCGCGGCCCCTCCTGACCGAACTCTCGAAGACCTATGCGCCCGGCGATTCTTTGCGTTCTGCGGATTGGGCAGCCCCGAGGCATTACACCAGCAACTTCAATCACTGGGCGCGGGCTACGCCGGCCATCACTGGTTCACAGACCATCACGCCTACTCCGCGCAGGACCTCACCACTCTCCGCGCGCAAGCCGCGGCCGCGGGGGCCGATGTGCTCGTCACGACAGAAAAGGACTGGGCCAAAGTCGCCGACCTGCCCAGCGCACAAGACAGATCGCCGGAAATCTGGCGGCTCGATGTCGAGATTCGATTCCTCGCGGACGGAGGCTCGCGCCTTCTTGGACAGGTCAGCAAATTGTTGTCACACGGTGACTAGTGTATGCCCGACATAATTTGCTCCGTCGCCTTTCAGGCCCGGCGCATGTCGCCCCGGTCGGGCCAACGGCCCGCTCCGGTCCCCTCTCCCTCGTACTCGGGGGAGAGGGTTAGGGTGAGGGGCGGAATATCGTGCTACGCCAGAATTCCGAACCATGTAGGGTGGGCGTACTCGCCCACCGTCCGTCAACCGCTTGAATGTCAAATGGTGGGCGAGTACGCCCACCCTACTTGGCCTTCTTGCGAATCACACCATTTCACGCTCGGCCCCTCACCCCAGCCCTCTCCCCCGAGTACGAGGGAGAGGGAGTCAGACGGAGCTTCGCTCCGACCGGGGCGGCCCGGCTCCGAAATGACCAGAAAAATCAGAGCGGTTCGAGGTACAATCGAACGGATGATCCGCATCCGCGAAATTCTCGACCCCGATTTGCGTCAGCGCGTGCGGGAGGCCCTGGCCGCACGGCGCGGGTGCATGGTGGCCGCGATCCCAGATTGGTTCGAGCTGGACGATGCCGACTTTGTGGATTTGCTCAACGATCTTCGCGACGGCCAGGAGCAGGAAGACTTGCACGATCCGCGCGAATGATTTGTCGTGAAGGGAAGACGGGAACCTCACCTCGAAGAGATGCCCGGCCCTCCCGCACCCCTTGGTTCAGGAAGCTGTTGGTGTAGGTATGAGACAAAACGTTTGAACCGCCAAGGCGCCAAGACGCCGAGGAAGAACCGAGCTCTCCGTCGACTAAAACTTACTTCCTCCCCTTGGCGTCTTGGCGGTTTTATGCTTTCTGTTTGTAAAGACGCCACGGAGCTTCGGGCGCATTTCACTCTTCGTTGATTCGGCTTTGCAGCGCGCGGTGCAGCGCCGTGGTTATCGGACCGCAGCGGCCTTGGCCGATGTAGCGGTCATTCCAACTCGCCACCCAGCTGATTTCCCGCGTGGTGCTGGTGATGAATAGCTCGCCGGCCCGGGCGGCTTCTTCTTCGCGGATGGGGCGCTCGTCTACTTCGATTCCCAGACCCGCGGCACATAGCAGCAGCACCGCCCGCGTGATGCCCGGCAACACCTTCGAGCCGATGGGATGCGTGACAAGCTTGTCGCCGACCACAGCGAAGAGATTGCTGGCCGAGCATTCGGTGGCGGTGCCATGGTCGATGAAGACGGCCTCGTCATACCCACCCCCCACCGCCTGGCTCTTGGCCAGAATGTTGGGCAGCAAGGCAATCGACTTGATCCAACACCGCTTCCACCGCTCGTCCGGCACCGTGCAGAGCTTCACGCCTTCCCCCTCCCCCGGCACCGGAGGCGGCGGGAGCGGGCGGGCGTAAAACAGCAGCGTCGGCTTTATCTCCGCGGGAATCACATGATTCCGCGGCGAACACCCGCGCGTGAGCTGCAAGTACACCATTCCGTCCCGCAGACCGCTTTTGGACACCAGCTTGCCGATCTGCGCGCCCAGCTCAGCCGCGGGCAGCGGCACCGACATGCCGATTCCCTCGGCCGAACGCGTGAGCCGGTCCAGATGCTCGGCGAGCGTGAAAGGCTTGCCGCGATAGAGCCGCAGCACCTCATAGACGCCGTCGGCAAATTGAAACCCGCGGTCCTCGACCCCGATGCGGGCCTCGGAAAACGGAATGATTTCGCCGTTAAGCCAGATGAAATCGGACATGGAATCCTTCGGAAAGAGAGGAGCCAGAAGCCAGGCGCCAGGAGAAAAGGCGGCGGACGGAGCCGTCATTTCAAAAATGTCCTCTTCCTCTTTATTCTGGCTCCTGGCTTCCGGCTTCTGGCTCCCTGCTCTTATAATCGGCATTGTCACGATGATGTCTACCGAAACTACAACTCCTGCCGCCCAGGCACCCGCATGGGACGATGCGCTGCTGCAAAACCCGCACACCGTCGCCGATAAGCGCGGCCGCGTGCAGCGGATGTTCGCGGCCATCGCCCCCAGCTACGACCTGAACAACCGCCTGCACAGCCTGTGGATGGACGAAAGCTGGCGGAAAAAGTCCTTAAAGATGGCCGCGTTGTTGCCCAGCGACCGC
>JAQGHP010000303.1 GCA_028288775.1 Phycisphaerales bacterium
GGGTTGAGGCGGGTTCGGGTTTGGAGTCTTCTGTTATCGTTTCGGGCGGATCGGTGTAGTGAACGGGCGGCAGCGCAGGCAGACCCGCGTTCGAACGGCGGGCGAGGTCGCCCTGATTCGATGCGAGCCGCCAGAGGCCGCCGACGATGCTGATCAGCAGAACGGGATACACGGCACGGCGGAGCAGGTCGCCCATTCCATCGGCATCGACCCCAACGGCCGCGCGCTTAACATCCAAACCCCCTGGATATTTGCGGACGTACTTTTCTGGCCTTTTCTGCGTTGAGAGCGGCCATGACCTACGCCGCCCGCCTCAAGGCGGTTTATCACTTATTGTGGCATGGGCGGCTCGCCCATGATCCGCCGCTCTAGCGGCAAAACACGGGCGGGCCGCCCGTGCCACGGGAGTAGGGAAACCACTTCCAAGGCTGCAACAACGTCGAGGACTTTCGCTTGAGCCCCCGCGACTTTCCCCTCTGGCTGCGCGACCCCGGCCGCCCCACTTTGGTGATGGGCGTGCTCAACGTCACGCCCGATAGTTTTTCGGACGGCGGGCGGTTCGCGGACGCGGATGCCGCCCTGGCTCATGCGCAGGAAATGGTCGCCCAGGGGGCGGATTGGATCGACGTCGGCGCGGAGTCCACGCGGCCGGGGTCGCAGCGCGTCGGGGCCGCGGAACAGCTCGCGCGGTTGGGGCCGGTGTTGGGCGAGTTGCGTCGGCGGATGCCGGTGGTGCTGTCGATCGACACGACGCTCGCCGCGGTGGCCGAGGCGGCCCTGGACGCGGGCGTGGACGTGGTGAACGACATTTCCGCCGGCCGGGATGACCCGGCCCTTTTTGCGATGGTCGCGCGGCGCGGGGTGCCGCTGGTGCTCATGCACATGCAGGGAGAGCCGGCCACGATGCAAATCGCGCCCAGTTATGCGGACGTGACGGCGGAGGTGTGCGGGTTCCTTCGCGAGCGCGCCGCGGCCGCCGAGTCTGCGGGCGTTGCGGCCCACAACCTGCTGCTCGATCCGGGGATAGGCTTCGGAAAAACGGCAGCGCACAACCTTCGCTTGCTGCGCGACCTGGCCGTCTTGGCTTCGGCGGGAAAACCGGTGATTGTCGGCACGAGCCGCAAGCGATTCATCGGGGAAGTGACCGGCGAGGACCGGGAATCCGGCCGCCTATTCGGCACCGCTGCGACGACCGCGTGGGCCGCGGCTAACGGCGCGGGGGTGGTGCGTGTCCATGACGTCGAGCAGATGGCGCGGGTGGTGAAAATGGTCCGCGCGATTCGCGAAGCTACGGGGTGAAGGCCGGCTGCGAGAAATGTGTTGCGGTCCGCCATGTTTTCCCCCGTTTTGAATTGGCCATGCGGTTTTTTCGCCGTATAGTCAGGCGGTCCGCCGGGTATTGCGCCGATAGACAATTGGGGTGGGGACGAATCCATCGGCTGGCGGGCCGGCCGTCTGCCTGGTATCGCGGTCCACGGTTACTCATAGCGTTATGCCAAACCAGTTCGTCGATTTTTCAGACTTCTTCCGGGCGCTCCGCACGTACCCGTGGTGGCAGGTCGCCATCGAGCTGCTGCTCATCGGGCTGGCGGTGTTCTGGGTGCTCCGCTTTCTCCGCGGCACGCGCGGCGCGCGCATGCTCAAGGGGATCACGTTCATCCTCATCGCGGTTTACCTGATCGTTCGGTTGCTCAGCGCGGAATTTCACCTCGAGCGGATTCAGTTCCTCTATGGGCGGTTCCTGCTTTTCGTTTCGTTCGCGGTGATCGTGGTGTTCCAGCCGGAACTGCGCCGGGCGCTGATGCGGCTGGGGGAGGCGAGCATCTTTCGCCGCTACCGCGAGATCGACGAGGAGATCGAGGCGCTGGTCGAGGCGGCGACCTTCCTGTCGCGACGCAAGATCGGCGCGGTGATCGCGCTGGAGCGCGACGTGGGCCTGGGCGGCATCGCCGAGACGGGCACGCGGCTCGACGCCGCGCTTTCCTCGGACCTGATCAACACGATTTTCTGGCCCAATTCGCCGCTGCATGATTTGGGCGTGGTGGTGAGCAACGGCCGGGTGGCGTACGCCGGGGTGCAGTTCCCGATGGCCGAGAGCGGGGAGCTGGAACGGGAGCTTGGCGCGCGGCATCGGGCGGCGGTGGGAATGAGCCAGGAGACGGACGCGGTGGTGCTGGTGGTATCGGAGGAGACGGGCGACGTGAGCATCGCCGAGCGCGGCCAGCTTATCCGTAAGCTCACGCCCGAAGGCCTCCGCGGCCTGCTGACGGAGTTGATGGGCCGCGGCGAAGGCAGCCCGTTTTTGCCGACCCGCGTACCGACGTGACGCCGGGAAGGCCGGCGGCTTGTGCTTTGGACGGGGTGTGCTCGCCCTTCTGAACTGGAATTCATCGACCGACATTCGGAACAAAATGGAATGCCCGAAATGCCCGTGACATCTCCCCCTCAGACGCGGCCCAAGCGGGCCGTGACGCCCCGGCCGCGCCGTTCGTATTGGGCGCAATTGGCCGGTGGCGTGCGGGCCTGGGCACGGGAGACGTTCGCACCCGATCAGCTTCTCAAGGGCTTGAAGTCGCTGATGTGGGTCGCTCCGCTGACCGTGTTAATCTGGATCTATGCGGAGCGCGAGCAGATTTCCCACAACGTCGATGTGCAGTTTCGCATTGAGGTGAAGAATTCCGATCCGCGATTTCTCGTGCTGTTGCGCGACACTGATGGCCGCCCGCACACCGACCTTCAAGTGCAGGCCCTTCTGTCGGGCCCGCACGCGGGGGTGGACGTGGTCGTGCAAGCGCTCAAGGCGATCGGAGGGGTGGTCCCCCTGGAAGTGGACACGCGCCTGGGGCCGGGAATCCACCCGGTCTCACTCGGCGCGCTCGAGAACCAGCCATTGTTCGTTAAGAACGGCGTAACGGTTACTACCCCCGTCCCGCGCGAGGTGAACGTATCGATCGACCCGATCGTATCGAAGGACGTTGAGGTTCGCGCCAGGCCTACGGTCACAAACCTCGAGCAGCCGCCGGTGTTTGAGCCGCGGAAGGTGCGCGTGACCGGGCCGGAATCGTCGCTCCAGGGCGCGACGCTTGTTGCCTATGCGGAGCTGCCGGCATTGCACGAGCCGGGCACGCGCGATATCCCCAACGTCGAGGTGGTGCTCTCGATAAACGACCCGCATGTGACGATTTCCCCCGCGGTGGTATCGGCGAAGGTGGAAGTAAAAAACGCGGAGGTCGCGGGCGAGGTGAACGCGATGCCGGTGTGGGCCATGTTCCCCCCCGGACCGTTCTGGGACAAGTACAAGCCGGAATTCGAGCCAACCATCTCCAACGTCAAGGTGACCGGCCCGGCGGACATGGTGAAGCAGGTGAATTCGCCGACCTTTTCGCCCAAGCCGATTGCCGTCCTTAATGTCAGCACCGCCGACCCTCCCATCAAGGCCGACCCCACCGGCGTTCGTTACACGGGCCAGTTGAAAATCGATTTCAGCAACACCGGGCTGAAGGTGAGCCCCGACGACATGCACAAGACGATCACGTTTACGATCGTCGAGCGCAAGCCGGGGGAATAAGGGGAAAGAAACCGGCCAGAAGCCCAGTACCACGTGGCACCGCCCTTCCGGGGGTGGCGCACCGTGCGAATGAAGAGTTCCGGCTTCCCCGTGCCGTGGCGACTTGGTGCCACAGGTCGGCGCACTCGCAGACCTGTGCCGCTCGGGTAATCCAAGCACAGGTCTCGGAGTACCGCGACCTGTGGCACCCACCTTCTCAATCTCAAATGGACCCACTTACCGTATGAAGAGTCCTCCCTCGCATGTGGGTTGTGGTTGAGCCCGTCTGCTGTTCCGCGCCCCCCTGCCTGCTACAATAATCCCATGGAAGATTGGAAGGCGTATGTAGAGGACTTGGGCAAGGCCGCCCGCCGGGCTTCGGCACAGCTTGCCACTCTGGACGGGGCGGCGAAGGTGCGCGTGCTCCGGCACATCGCCGATGCGATCCGCAAACAAAAGTCAGCGCTGATCGAGGCGAACGGGAAGGACATCGCCGCGGCGCAGCAGGCCGATCTCGCCCCGGCCTTGGTGGAACGGCTGAAGCTCAATGACAAGCGCATTGAATCGATGGCCGAGGGGGTCGAGCAGATCGCCGGGCAGACGGATCCGGTCGGGCAGATTCTCGAAGGGTACGTGCGGCCCAACGGGCTGCGAATCCAGAAATTGCGCGTGCCGATCGGGGTGGTGCTCTTCTTCTATGAGAGCCGGCCAAACGTCACCAGCGACGCCGCGGCACTGTGCCTCAAGAGCGGCAACGCCATCATCCTCCGCGGCGGCAAGGAGGCCTTCCATTCCAACCGCGCCATCGTCGGCATCATTGGGACGGCATTGAAAGAAGCCGCGATCGACCCGGCCGCCGTGCAACTTGTGGAATCCACCGACCGCGCGCTCGTCCCCGCCTTGCTCAAGCTCGACCGCTACATTGATTTGGTCATCCCCCGCGGGGGCGAAAGCCTCATCCGCGCGGTGATAAAGGAATCCACCATCCCCGTGCTCAAGCACTTCACCGGCAACTGCCACATCTACATCGATGCGGCCACCGGACAGATGGAGCAGAAAGTCCGCCAGATCTGCGTAAACGCCAAGACCAGCTATCCCGGCGGCGCGGTCTGCAACGCCGTCGAGCACCTGCTGTTCCACAAGCAAGCGGCGCCTCGACTCCTCGCGAAAGTCTGCGAAGATCTCGCGGCCAAGGGCGTGGAAATCCGAGGAGACGAGCGAACCGGCGCCTTATATCCACAGGCCAAACCCGCGACCGATGCCGATTGGGATACGGAGTATTTGTCGTTCGTGGTCGGCATCAAGGTGGTCGATTCACTGGACGAGGCGGTCGCGCACATCAATGAGCATGGCAGCCGTCATACCGATGCGATTCTCACGGAAGACATCGCCGCGGCCCATTCGTTCGTTCTGCGGGTGGACAGCGCCAGCGTAATCGTGAACGCCAGCACCCGCTTCGCCGATGGCGGCGAGTACGGCCTGGGCGCCGAGATCGGCATCAGCACCGACAAGCTCCACGCCCGCGGCCCGATGGGCGCCAGCGACCTGACGACGTACAAGTGGGTGGTCACGGGGGACGGGCAGGTAAGGTAGAATGAAGGTAGAGTACACGCGGCCACATACGTGGAGGCGGCCATGACCGTAAAGACACGCGCGACCATCGAAGACCTTTACCGCGAGCCGGGCAAAGCCGAGATCGTTGACGGGGAGATCGTACGCATGGCGGCAACAGGAATAGGACCCGGATATGCGGGCGACAGGATCGCCTTTTCGCTGTTTGCCCACGTCGATCGCACCAAGTCGGGCTTCGCAGTTGGCGACAACAAGGCATTTCGTGTGGACCTTCCGCACCGCGAGTCGTTTAGTCCAGACGCCGCATTCATCGCCGGCGCGGTAAAGTTCTCGATGAAATTCTTTGAGGGAGCGCCGACCTTTGCGGTTGAGGTCCGGAGCGAAGGTGACTATGGCCCTGCCGCCGAGCGGGCGATGGCGCGGAAGCGCGCCGATTACTTTGCCGCGGGAACCCTGGTGGTCTGGGACGTT
Source organism: Phycisphaerales bacterium (assembly GCA_028288775.1). Taxonomy (GTDB): domain Bacteria; phylum Planctomycetota; class Phycisphaerae; order Tepidisphaerales; family Tepidisphaeraceae; genus RYN-428. The sequence continues at coordinate 5,591 of JAQGHP010000303.1, forward strand.
GATGTTCTAAGCGAGGACGTCGTCCGCGTGTACCGCGCGTCGGCCCCCGAAACTTCGGCCCCTTATCGCCGCGGCGAGTTGGCCGACGCCGAGCCGGCGGTGCCGGGGTGGCGGATGGCCGTTGATGATCTGTTTATGTGAGTGGGCCGCGGTTACTTCAGCCGGGCTACAGTGTTCTCCCGCCCGTGTCCGATAATACCCGATGTGGCATGGAGGCCACTGCGATGACCGATGTACTGGACCAATCCGAGGTAGACGCGCTGCTTGCCGCTGTGGATGCGGGGCAGGTGCAACAGCATGATGCGCCGCCGAAGGTATACGGGGGCAAATCTCCGGGCCAGGTGGACGTTCAGGTCTACGACTTCAAGCGGCCCGAGCGCGTCAGCAAAGACCAGATGCGTGCGCTGGAGGCCCTGCACGAGGGCTTTGGCCGCAACCTGGGGGCGGCACTTTCGGGGTACCTGCGGACGATCATCGAAGTGAGCGTCGCGCACATCGAGCAGCTCACCTACAGCGAATTCATTCACTCGCTCCCCAACCCGACGTGTTTCAACCTGCTCAAGGCCGAACAGCTCGACGGGCAGCTTTGTCTGGAGATCAGCCCGCTCATCATCTACCCGATCATCGATCGCCTGCTGGGCGGCAGCAATGCCGACCTGTTCATTCCCCAGCGCCCTCTGACCCAGATCGAGCAGCGGCTCGTGCAGCGCATCACCGACCGCGCTACGCATCATCTTTCCGAGGCCTGGAGCAATCTGACGCCGGTGACATTCAGCGTGCAGGATTTTGAGAGCAATCCGCAGCTCGTGCAGATTGTGCCGCCCAATGAGACGGTGGTGGTCGTCGGGTTCGAGCTGAAGATGGGCAACCGCGCCGGCACCATGAGCCTGTGCATTCCGTACAACGTCATCGAGCCGATCATGGGCGTGCTCGCGGCTCAGAACTGGTTCAGCTACCAGCGCAAGGGCGGCCAGGAAGACCACCTCCGCAAGCTCAAGAACAGCGTAAGCCACGCGCCCGTCGAGGTGCGGGCGTTCCTGGCCCAGACGACGATCAAGTTGAGCGATCTGCTGGCTTTACAGGTGGGAGATGTAATTACCACGGAAAAAGATTGCGAGCGCGACGTGCTGATCCAAGTGGAAGGGAAGCACAAGTTTCTCGGGCAAGTCGGCCAATTTCGGGGTAACCGGGCCGTGCGCATCACGCGGCAGTGCCAGCAGGCAGAGGCCCGGGCGGAGAAGCCCGGTCACGGGGGAGGGGAAAGTCGATGACCCGTGCCGCCGGTGCGCCCGTGAATGCGGGAGAGTCCATCCTTCTGACGCCACCTGGGTATCTCCAGCGTGCGACGCTTCCATTGCCGGCGTTGGTGCTGTTGCTCCCGATGGTGGTGATGTACGAGGTGGGCACGCGCTACTTCACCACTGCCGCCCGCCATGGGCAGGACCAGCAGATCATCGCCTTCAGCAAGATGCAGGATTTTTTCCACCTGTTCGGCGCCACGGGCAGGCATCTCCCCGCGCTGGCGGTGGTAGCGAGCCTGCTCGCGTGGCATATCGCGCGGAACGACAAATGGCGGGTGGACTTGGCGACGGTGGTGGGCATGGGGATCGAGAGCTTGGTGCTCAGCCTGCCGGTGCTGCTTTTGGGATTTCTGATCAACCGCTACTTCGCGCTCGCCGCAACCTCCGCGACGCCGACTTCCGCGTTAACCGTGGTGACCGATGGGGTTCGCGACAGGCTGATCATGGACTTGGGAGCGGGGGTGTATGAGGAGTTTGTCTTCCGCCTAGTGCTTTTCGCCCTCTTTAGCCTGGTGTTGAAAGACCTTTTGAAGCTCCATAACGGGGTGGTCTACCTACTAATGGTGGTTCTGTCCGGCGTTCTGTTTTCCGCCTACCATTACTGGAACCCGGCAGAGCAGTGGGTCTGGCGCATTTTTGCTTTTCGCGCATTGGCGGGGGCGTATTTCGGGATCATTTTCTTGTTCAGGGGTTTTGGCGTAACTGCCGCCAGCCACGCTTTTTACGATATTATCATTACGTTATTATGATTCGGCTCCGCTGGCAACCCGGAAGAATTTTCGTGCAGATCAGGGCAAACATCCCTACAATATCCTCCCTTACCGCTCCCCATCGTGGCGGATGCGGACAGCGGGCGGTGAGCCGATAATGGATTGTTGGCTTGCTCCCTTTTTTCGTTTCCAAGTGAGCGCGCCTTCCGCTGTGGCGTATTAACTTAGGGGTTTTTACCCCGGTCTTCAGGCGAAGAGTCTTAGAACTCTTCCAGAAAGAGCACGGACGCCATATGCCCAACCGAACCAAACAACGTCGTTCCGGCGGATTGACCCTGCTTCTCTACCAGCGGGCCATTCATCCCGAACTGTTCAAGATCCTCGCCACCGAGCAGGTGAGCCGTCGCGCTTACGACGCCGACATCTGGCTCGTCGAAGGCGGCCACGTGGTCACCTTCACTGCCGGGAAGAACGCTTTGACGGAAGTGATTGCCACCAATCATGATCCGATCATCGAGCGTAACCTGCTCCAATCGATCCCTTGTCGTGGCGAAAAGTACCACGAAGCGATGGTCGGCCCGAACATCAAGTACATGATCAGCACGCTGGAAGAGCAGCTCACCCAGACGCTCTACGACGCGACCCGACACGAGATCTCGACCTACGCCGCCAAGCGCGAGCTCATGACCGCCGAGAGCCCCGCCATCGGCGACACCGCCGGCTTCTTGAGTGTCCTTGATATCGAACGCCGCAGCCACGAGTTGCTTGTCCAGAGCTTCCACCTTTTCGACGAAACCCAAATGGTCATCAAGACCCAGGCGATTATCGAAGTGGTCAAGGGCGCTTAAACAATAGTGACCCGAGCAATCGAAACTGAACGGGCCCGAGGAGTGATCCTCGGGCCTTTTGCATTTGGGCGACGTGCTCAACGCAATTTGGTTCCCATCTCCAAAAGTGGAAGGCGCCCCCACTCCCCTTATTACGGTACATGCCTCAATTTTGGCGGCAGGCATTCCACTTGATCTTGTGTTGCAACTCCAGCGAGCGGACGGGGCTGGAGGTTCAGGGGCACCTGCTCGACGGCGGGCACCTGGACTTAAAGGAGTCCAACGACGATGAGCCGGTGACCGAAAACCGACAACCTCCCGTAACCGCGACGTGCCGACCCGCCGACCGGTGACGCGTCCGGCGGAAACCGATTCATTCACAGGCTCAAAGCCGAACCTAAATGGCTTTGCCTTGTCTCCTTCGCGTCAGTCTTCGCGCCCTTCGCGGCTTCGCGTTTCTCCGCGCCGCGGTCCTTACCAAGCGGTGGAAGAGGTCGATGCGCTCGGGCCGTCTTCGATCCGGGTACGGATAGAACGTCACGGAGTACCACGCCTGTGGCATGATGACCATGCCACTACATAAAAATGCGGTGAGCGCCGCTCTCGGTAACGGCGCCCACCGCTGGGGAGGGAAGGGAGATTGTGGACCGCACGGCTTGCAAACCCGTGCAACAACGATGTCCTATCCTATTGTTCGCTG
>JAQGHP010000331.1 GCA_028288775.1 Phycisphaerales bacterium
GGGGCTGGGGTTCGGGAGTGAGGAGGACGGCTGCCTAAGACTCCCTGCGCCATTTTGCATTTTGCATTTGCACTTTGCATTCAATTCGACCCTCGAAGTGCGAATTGAATGCAAAGTGCAAAATGCAAAATGCAAAAGTCAAAATGGCGCAGGGAGTCTAACGCAGCCTTCCTCCTCACTCCCGAACCCCAGCCCCTGACCCTGAACCGCTTCTTGGACCCGCCCCGGAGCCGGGCTAGACTGTCGGCAATGCCCCGCGTTCGCCGCATCCTTCTGCTCGCCGAGCGTTTCCCGCCTGAAATCGGCGGGTCGGCGCGGAGCGCCGCCCGCTCCGCCGCAGCGTTGGCGGAAATGGGGATGGAGGTTGACGTCCTCTGCTGGACGCGCCGCCTGCCCGGCGGGGCGGTCGAGTCGGCGAGCGCCGCCGACCCGGGCTCGACTTCCCCCACGGCCCCGCCCGCACTCCCACCCGGCGTTTCGCTCCATCGGCTGGGCCTATACGCCAATTGGGATCTGTCGCTCCAGCACACCCTCAACGTGCTCGATTGGCTGCACGGCTCCCGCCGATTTGATGCGGTATGGGGACACTATTTGTACCCCGCGGGTTTCGCCGCCGTGCTTTTCGCGAAGTCCGCCGGGATTCCCTGTACGGTGAGCGCGCGGGGGAATGATGTGGACCGCCTGGTCTTCCCGCCCGGCGATTTCTCGCGGCTACTTTGGACGTTGGAGCGCGCCGACGTCATCACTGCCGCGTCGCGCGACCTGGCAAAAAAAATCGGCGTGCTGCTCGGCCGCGACCCGGGCGTCGAGGTCCTGCACAACGTCGTCTGCCCCGAGACTTTTTCCCCCGGCCTTGCCGATGAATCCCTCCGCGCCCGCCTGGGCATTCTCCCCGGCGAAGCGGTGCTCTGTTTCTCCGGCGAACTGCGGCACAAGAAGGGGGCCGAGTTTTTACTCGCCGCCCTGCGCGACGTCCGCCGGGCGCGCCCGGCCTGCCTGCTTATCATCGGCGAAGCCCGCTCGGAGGAATCCGCGCGCCTCGCGGCGTTCGCCGCGGATGCGCCCGAAGACGGCGCACGGGTGATCGTCACCGGCCATTTGGAAAACCCCACCGACGTCGCCACCCACCTGCGCCTGTGCGATGTCTTCCTCCACCCCTCCCTCTGGGACGGCATGCCCAACGCGTTGCTCGAAGCCATGGCCTGCGGCAAAATCCCCCTCGCCAGCGACGCCGGCGGCATCCCCGAAATCATCGAGCCCGGAATCAGCGGCTCCCTCCTCCCAAGAGCCCAGCTCCACCGCCTGGGCGAAGCCGCGATCGAGTTGTTATCACTCCCCACCGACCAGCGCCGAAAGATGGAGCGCGCCGCCCGCCAGCGTGTGCTCACCGCTTTTCATCCGTCCGCGGAGGCATCGTCGCTCAAGCGCGTGATGGGGCGACTCGCGGAGACCTTCCGGAAATAATTGAGCTTGCACACTTCCATTTTTGTGCGCGCGACCGATTCAACCAATTGTAATGACGCCCCTGTTCAGCCCCGGAGGGGCGTAAGACCTTAGCCCACTGCGAGCCGTGGGAAAGTGACGGAAAACGTGCCAGCCCCGGAGGGGCGTAAGAGGTATTCGATCCCGATGTGCGTCCGAACGCCTCTTACGCCCCTCCGGGGCTGGTTGCGCGTTGCCTACGTTTTCCCATGGCTTGCACCATGGGCTAAGGTCTTACGCCCCTCCGGGGCTGGGTGCTGCTCCCGGGTGGGGTGCTGCTTCGGAGCCAAATGTTGCTCCGTTTCATTCCCCACGCTCGCGCCATGGGCCAAAATCTTTCGCTCATTCACGGCCGTCGGACGAATCCCCAGTACGCTCTCGTACGCGTCGATCAGCGCCCGTCCCGCAATATCCCATGTGTACCGCCGCTCCACCTTTTCGCGCGCGGCGGTGCTTAGGCGCTGGGCCAATCCCGTTTCTGATTCAAATCGCAGCATCGCGTCTTTGATCGCCTTCGGCGATCCGGGGCGGACGAGCAGCGCTTCCATCTCGGGCTCGGCCAGTGCCCGCACAACCGGCAGGTCGCTGGCGATCAGCGGCGTGCCGCAGGCCATCGCCTCCAGCACTTTCAATGGGCAGCATCCCTGCACGATATTGCGGTCATTGCGCAGTAGCGGGGCGACGGCCACGTCGCTCTCGCGATACAGCCCTGCGAGCTGTTCCTGTGAACACGGGTCGAGCAGGCGCACGTGTGGGCCGACTCCAACCGTGTCACACAGCTTTATCAGCTCTTCCTTGCGCCCGCGCGACGCCGGGCCGACGAGCGTGAGCGATGCCGGCCGATCACGTCGGATAAGGGCCAGCGCTTCTACCGCGCGGTCCGCGCCCTGCCACGAGGCCAGCGTGCCGCTGTACAGCATCTTCACTTCCCGCCCCGCCCAAACTCGCGGCGGCGAATACCCGAAAATCCCGAGATCAACACCATTAGGAATCACCCGAATCCGCCCCCGATCCGCACCGCGGGCCACCAGATACTCTGCCGTCACGTCGCTCACGGTGATAAGCAAGTCCGCCGCGTCGATGCAGCATTGCTCCTGGGCGATGAGCTTGTCCAAAAGCTCGCGGTCATCCGCGACGGCAGGATAGTGGTACTTGAGCTCCACGGAAGGCAGGCCGTTGACCTCGAACACAATCTTGTCGCACACCTGCCGCTTGTGAAGCGCGATCGGGAACCCCTCGAAGATTGAACGGAAGTGGATGACCTCGAACTTTCGGCCGCGCCGCCATTTCGCGAAGTGCGATCGGAAGGCCATCGCCCGGTCGAGCACTGTCTTGCCGGGCGCGGGCAGCGGCGAATGCGTTACGCCCGGCATCCCGGGCACGGCACGGGAAGATTGGTTTTGCGCCGGGTCATCGGCCACAGTCAGCAGTTCGACCGGCCCGAACGCCTCGCCGAGTGTGCGCGCAAAAGCGGCGATATGAATCGCCGCACCCTTGGGCGCGGGGAAGCGATCGAACACGACGTACACCACGCGGGGGTTTGACACCATATGCGGGGCCGGATACGAAAGGTTGCGGGAAAACCGGGGGCACGTTAACTCAATCGGGCGGGCAGCATGGCCGGCGAGTTGCTTAAATTCGAGCAGACCCACATCTACACCGCCAAAGCGCCCGTTGCCCAGGTGCTCCAGGACCTCAAGTCGATCCATGAAGCGGGCTTGAGCATAAGCCGGCGGATTACTCTGCACAAAAGAGCCTTCATCGCCTCGGTCATTTGCGCGATGCTTTCGGTGTTCATCGGTGGCGTCGTGGCGCAGAACTTCTCCCCGGACTTGGGAGTGGCGGTGATCGTTGTTTGCGTGCTCGCGTGCATCATTCTCGGCGTCCTCTTTTTCTCGTCACGAAAGCGGGCCTTCGACGGGCGTTGCGACGTGCTGCTGGCCCGCGCTCTCGATTTTCTCTCGCGCGACATGCCGCCCGAAGCGCCGGTGCAGGTGATACTCGACCTCCGCTCCCACACACACCCGCAGAAGCTCGTGCGCACCGGGAAGGTTCACCAGTGGAACGTAAAATTTTACGTGGACAAGTGGCTCCTGCTCTCCGGACGGCTGCTTGACGGCACGACGTTCCGGCTCGCCGCCACCACGCGCTGGCAGGCGCGGAGCAAGACCAAGCGCAGTAGCAGCGGCAAAACCAAGTGGAAGCACAAGACGAAGGAATCGACGGTGCTGGGCCTTCGCCTGCGGTTCAAGCCCGAGCGGTATTCGCACGTGGCCGCGATCGCGGACGCGAAGCGGGCGGTGCAATTGCCCAAGGGCGTAACGCTTCGCGCGGTCGCGACATCGAGCGACTCGGCGCTGCTCGCCGCCACGCTCCCAAAGTGGGAAAACGTCCCCGCCGGTCGCGAGCCGGGCAACTCCGTCAGCGGCCCGCACACGATCGCGATGATGTTCCTGAGTCTCTACCAGGTGCTGAACTTGTCGAAGGAACTCGATCGCGCGGGCAAAGCCGGAGGCGGAAAGTGAAGGAGCAACGCACCGTTTCCGCTCGAGTGATGGGCCTCCTCGCGGCCTGGACGCTGCTCCTCACTTTCCAGCAAGGCTGCTCGAAGAAGGACGACACGCGATCCGCCGCCCCGCCCGCCAGCAATGTCCCGACGCCCGCCGTCGCGCCCGCGGCAGCCCCGTCCGCTCTCGCCGGTGGCGACTTTTCCACTCGCACCGACAAGTTGAAGTTCCGCAACGCCGCGGGCAAAACCCTCTTCTCCATCAAACTAAAAGACGACGGGGCAAAGCTGGTCGATGGCGACGAAAAGGAACTCGCCCGTCTGAAGAACGAGAAGCGGGAAGACGGACCGGAAATCAAGATCAAGTCCCCCGACGAAAAAGTCCTGGGTACCCTCGGCGGCCCGCCCGCCAAATGGAAACTCAAGGACGCCGACAAGGCTCTGCTCTTCACCATCCGCCGCGAAGACGACAACAGCTACAAAATCGAAGACGGCGACGGCGCGCTCGTCTACCGCCTCAAGCCCCGCGACGGCGGGGCGGACGTGGAAGACGCCGCGAAAACCACGCTCTTCAAGGTGACCGCGACAGCGCAAGACGTCTCGATTCGCAACGCCGCAAATGAAGTGATTCTCATCGCTCCCTCACGCATCGCGCCCATTGCCGCGGCATGCCTAGTGCTTGACCGGCTCACCCCGCCGCAACGCGCCGCGCTGTTTCTGCTGGTCGATCAGCCCAAGGCCGGCAAGTGAATTCCGCATTGCGCGGGGCGACGACGGTTCCGCTTCCTCTCCCGCTCAAACACAAAGACCACGGAGGCCACAAAGAGTACAGAGAAGAAATTCAATTCGAATGAATTCGGATTTCTTCTCTGTGCTCTTTGGGGCCTCCGTGGTCTTTGTGCCCAAATCGGCGCAATCGCAAAAGGCCAGCAACGTCATTTCGTAGCATCTGCCGCGAGTGATGCGCACACCATTTCGCGGTCATTTCTCCAGAACACGCATCGATCCGCGAGGGCCGGGTGGCACCAGAGGACGGGCCGGCCGGCATCGGTGTTAGTCGGTTCGATCAGTTGCGCCCGGCTGACTTCGCGGTAGCCCTTGGAATCCAGGTCGGCCAGGACCAGGTCGCCGTGCTCGTTGGCCAGGAGGTAGCGCGTGCCGGCGTCACCAAGCGGGATGAGGAACGCGGTCGACCAGTTGGTCGGACCGGCGTCGCCCGCGGTGGGTGCGAGGGTCTCCCAAACACGATCGCCGTTCTTCAGGTCGAGGCAGCGCAGCTCGCCTTGAATACAAATGCCATAGATGTTGCCTTCGCGGACGGTGGGCGGGGCCATGAGGCAGTGGAGCGCCTCGGTCCTTTTTTCGCTCTTTCCGCCGCGTTTCCAGAGGACCGTGGCCGCGGGTTTCTCCGCATCCAGCTTCAATACCAGACATCCTTCGTTGGCGGATGAAATGAGCAGTAGGTCGCCCAGCGTTGCGTCGTGATAAAACCGTGGCGTAGTAATGGAGACACCATTTTTGATCGGACCGTGGGGCTGCCGCCAGTATGGCTTTCCGGTTTCCGGGTCGAGGCTGTTCACCGAATCCGGGCACCAGATGATGAGCTGCCGCGTGCCGCCGGCCTGTACGATCGTCGGCGGACAATACCCCGCCGGGCTCGCGCCCAGCGCCGTCCAGAGTACCTTGCCGGTCTTCTTGTCGAACGCGGTGACAAGGCCGCTGGCGCCCGCGGGATCATTGCCGCAGGTGAGAACGATCAGTTTCTCCCCGTCCACCAGCGGATGGGCGGCGAATCCCCAGGTGGGCGTCGGCGATTTATCGCCCGCCAAATGCTTCGACCATACCGGCTTGCCGGTTGTGGTATCGAGACAGAACAAATCCCCCTCCGCCCCCAGCGTATATACGCGGTCTCCGTCCACCGCCGGCGTAGTCCGCGGGCCGGCGGAGTAAGAGAGGCTATAGGGGCAATCGTATTCGTGTACCCAAAGTTGTTTGCCGCTCTTCTCGTCAAAGCAGACCACGCGCTCGGTGCCGGGGATGGTGACGTGTGCGAACGGATTGCCCGGCCGCTTCGTCCCCGCGCCCGGCTGGCGGTCGGTCACAAAGACTTTCCCCTCCGCCACCGCCGGGCCCGCGTACCCGCCGCCGACGGGCACGCGCCAGAGCACCTTGGGACCTTCCTTGGGGAACTCCGTGACCAGCCCTGATTCCCGCCACACCCCATCCCGCCGGGGCCCCAGCCACTGCGGCCAATCGTCCGCGCGGGCGAAGGAGGAAATGGCGAGCATCAGCAGGAGCGGCAGGAGGTAGCGCTTGGGCATGCCGCTAAGTAAACGGGAAAATATGGTGGACGCAAGGGCAACGGGTCCGCCACGCCAATCACGTAGCATAACCGCATCCATCTGTGACATGTCGCTGCTGAATGAAGACATGGGCGAGCCGCCCATGCCACGGAATGGCGGAATACCCGAGGCCCGGGACATTCGTCTAGCGGTCCTTTGCCACGTCTTGTACAAGTGACATATGCCTCCCTTTGCATTTGCTTCGCCTGCACCCGGCGGCGTCACGCCCGATCGCGGCGCAACTCGCGCCCGAATTATCCTGCTCGCCACACTGCTCGTGTTGCTCGCCGCGACGACTTCGCACGCTGCCCCCGGCGTCTACCGTGATCATGTCGAGCCGCACTGGTCCGCGGACGAAACACGGTTCTGGTACCGCAACGATCTGCCCGGCGGCGCACGTGAATTCCTACTGGTCTCCGCCGAGCAAGGAACGCGAGAGCCTGCGTTCGACCACGCAAAACTCGCGGCGGCTCTTGGCAAGGCGACCGGTGAAAAAACCGCCGCGGACCATCTGCCGATCGACGCGCTGGATTTCCCCTCGGAGCCGGGCTCGCTCGTTTTGATCGGGAACGGCAAGACCTGGCAATTAGATCTCGCGACGTACGCGCTCCGCGCAAAATCGGAAACAGTGGCGGCAACGGGATCACTCCCCGCAACTGACCGCCCGCGGCCGAGTCGGAACTCTTCGGATGAAACCTCCCTTACGTTCGAGAACCGGACTACGGGGGCCGTCCACATCGACTGGCTCGACCCGGCGGGCGAGCGCCATCGCTACGCGACCGTAAAGCCGGGCGACCATTGGGACGCGCAAACGTACGTCGGATATGTCTGGCTCGTCACGGGCGAGGCGGGGAAAACGCTGGGGGTATTCGAAGCAGCCGCGGGTCATGGCAACGCGATCATCAACGGCAAGCCGAACGAAAAGTCTCCGGCAAACGGCGCGCATGCGAATCGCCCGGAGCACGCGACCGCCCGCTCGGCGGAGAGCGGGCCCGAAGGGACACGAGGGCCCCAATCGCCGGACGGAAAATGGACGTTGCTCATCAAGGACGACAACCTTTTCCTCCGCGCAAACGACGGGGAGGAATCCGCGCTCAGCTCCGACGGCAAGCCGGGCGACGGGTATTCCCTGGACCGCGTCTGGTGGTCGCCCGATTCGCAGAACGTGGCCGCGCTGCGCGTCGAGGCGGGGCAGGAACGCAAGATTTACACGGTCGAGTCGTCGCCCGCCGATCAGGTGCAGCCCAGGCTCCGCACGCTCGATTACCTTAAGCCGGGCGACCGGATCGATCATCCGCGCCCGCGACTTTTTCACGCGGCCACGCACGAGCAAATCGCGATCAAGGACGATTTGTTCGCCAACCCATGGTCGATCGCGGGCGTGCGCTGGGCGGCGGATTCGTCGCGGTTCACTTTCGTTTATAACCAGCGCGGGCACCAGGCCCTTCGGGTGGTCGCGGTGGATGCCGCGAGTGGGGGGACAGAGGCGATCATCGACGAACGCAGCGACACGTTCATCGACTACTCGGGAAAATTCTTCTGCCACTGGGTAGGCGACGACGAGCTGATGTGGATGTCCGAGCGCGACGGGTGGAACCACCTCTGGCTCTATGACGCGAAGGGGGGCCGGGTGAAAAATCAGATTACGAAAGGGGAATGGGTCGTGCAGGGGGTCGATCGCGTGGACGAAGACAAGCGGCAGATTTGGTTTCGCGCCGGGGGCGTACGCCCGGGGCAGGATCCGTATTACACGCACTTCTGCCGGGTGAATTTCGACGGAACCGGCTTCGTCGTTCTCACGGAAGGGGATGGTACGCATGCCCTGCAATGGTCGCCGGGGAGGAAATTCTTCATCGATACGTGGTCGCGCGTGGACCGGCCGCCGGTGAACGAACTCCGCCGGGGCGACGACGGAAAGCTGCTCTGCAAGCTCGAAGAGGCGGACGCCTCCGAGGCCCTTTCCGCCCTCGGCGGGCGCTGGCCCGAGCCCTTCACCGCCAAGGGCCGCGACGGCGCGACCGACATACACGGCTTCATTCTCCTCCCGCGCGATTTCGACCCGAAGAAAAAGTACCCGGTGGTCGAAAACATTTACGCCGGCCCGCACGGCTTCTTCACGCCCAAGTCCTTTCACGCCCGCTACGACCACCAGCAGCAGATCGCCGACCGCGGCATGATCGTCGTCCAGTGCGACGGCATGGGCACGTCCGGCCGCTCGAAGAAATTCCACGACGTGTGCTGGAAGAATCTCCGCGACGCCGGCTTTCCCGACCGCATCGCCTGGATCAAGGCCGCCGCGATGAAATGCCCGCAGATGGACCTGACGCGCGTCGGCATTTACGGCGGATCGGCCGGTGGGCAAAACGCGATGGCCGCCTTGCTCTGGCACAACGACTTCTACAAAGTAGCCGTCGCCGACTGCGGCTGCCACGACAACCGCATGGACAAAATCTGGTGGAACGAGCAATGGATGGGCTGGCCCGTCGGCGACGAATACGCCAGGAATTCAAACGCCGTGAACGCCAATCTTCTAAAGGGCAGGCTGATGCTGATCGTCGGCGAACTCGACGATAACGTCGATCCGTCCTCCACGATGCAGGTGGTGAACATGCTGGAGAAGTCCGACAAGGATTTCGAGCTGGTGATCGTCACCGGCGCCCACCACGGCGCCGCCGAGACGACTTATGGCTCCCGTCGGCGGATGGATTTTCTCGTACGGAATTTAGTGAAGGCCGGCGGATGAGTGGGTTCGGAGCCAGGCCGTGTCGACCCGGGCGGAGCGAAGCTCCGTTTCGGGCCTTCGGCCCGACCGGGGCGACACGCCCCGGCTCTGAAATCCTACCAAGCATTTTGAGGTGGTCGGATTTCTCCGAATTTGTGGTGCGGGCTTTCAGCCTGCAATGGGAAAGCGATGTAGGGTGGGTGTACTCGCCCACCGCGTCACACGAAACGGTGGGCGGGTACACCCACCCTACCTGTATTCCTTTGTGCCCTCTGCGGACTCGGTGGTCTCTGTGGTTCGTCTTCCGTTCCTGCCAACCGCTCAACGCACCTACTTCATCAGGTGCTTGTTCAAAAACTCAAACGCAGCCTTGTCGGCCTTCGCGGCGTCTTCGCCTTTGAAGCCGTGGCCGGCGCCTTGGAGGGTCAGCAATTCTACGTCCACGCCGGCCGCCTTGAGCCGGTCGTAGATCCACGTCGCCTGTTCGTAGGCTACATATTTGTCTTCGGTGCCGTGCAGCAGCAGCGTGGGAGCTGCGTCGGGCGTTACCCAGTAGAGGGGGCTTGCGATGATGTGCTTCTCCCGCGCATGCTCGACGTCGCCCCCTAGAAACAGCGGCAATACTTCGGCCGCGTCCACGCTCTTGCCGTACGACTTGGTGAAATCACTGGGGCCGAAATAGTTGATCACGCACTGGACCTTGCTGGAGACGCCCGGGAATTCTTCCCCGTCAAAGCGATGAACGTCGCCGGTTACGCCCAGGTATTGGGCCAGGTGCCCGCCCGCGGAGCCGCCCAGTGCGGCGATGCGGCCGGGATCGACGTGATACTTCTGAGCATTGGCCCGCAGCCAGCGCACTGCGGTTTTCACGTCGATCACTGCGGCGGGGAATTGGTATTTGGGCGCGAGGCGATATGTCACGGTGACCGCGACATACCCCTGTTCCGCGAGCTTTTTGCAAAGCCCGTCGTAGCCGTTGCGGTCACCCGCGCGGAACCCGCCGCCGTGAATGCAAATCACCGCCGGCCGCAAGCCCGCGTCATCCTTCGGGCGGGCCATGTCGAGTTTCAGGTGCTGGTTATCGGGGTTGGAATATTCGATGCCCTCTTCAAAAATAATCTCCACCGCCCGGGCCGGGCGAATGTTGATGAGGACCACTGCAAGGGAACACACGCAAAGGAACGCAAGCGCGGATGGTCGTCGCATGAAATGTCTCCTTGGACGCAAAGGTATCACGCCGCGTGGCGATCACCAATATTGGTGGACGTACAGCCCGGAGCAGAATCTGTTGGGGAGCTCGGATATCGTCTATACTAACGATTTAAGCGGACTACCGATTCAACAACGACGGTACAGTCGAAAGGGTTGGTAATGGCAATGGCGACAAACCGGCGCTCCACGGGCGGGATCCGGCGGCAGAAGTCGAGTCAGGAAGACTTGACACGTCGATGGGTCGCCGCGTTGTTCGCATCGTGCTTTGCCGTAGCCGGCCTGCTCCGTGCCGCGCCCGATAGCGCACCCAAGCCCGCCGCCGTACCTTCTCATCTGCCGACGCTCACGGACGCGCAAAAGCAGGCCGGCTGGAAGCTCCTCTTCGACGGCGTCACCCCCGCCGGCTGGCGCGGGCTGGGGATGGACGAATTCCCGAAGGACCTCTGGCTCATCCAGGACGGCTGTCTCCACTGTCTAGGCGGCAAAAAGATCAACGACCTCGTCACCATCGCCACCTACGAAAACTTTGAGCTGACCTTCGAATGGATGATCCCCAAGGACAAGGGCAACAGCGGCCTGAAATACCGTGTGCAGGAAAAGAAGGCCGAGGGATTCGCCTTTGGCCCCGAATACCAGTGCATGAACGACCCGGGCGTCGAAGACAAAAACGCCACCGGCTCCCTCTACGACGTCCTCCCTCCCAAGGGCAAAAAGCTGATGCCCCATGGCGAATTCAACGAATCCCGCCTGCTGGTGCAAGGCAACCACGTCGAACACTGGCTCAACGGCGTAAAAGTCGTCGAATACGACTTCGGCTCCGACGCCCTCAAGGAAGCCGTCGCCAGGAGCAAATTCAAGAATCACCCCGAATGGGCCCGCGACCCCAAAGGCCACATCGCCCTTCAGGACCACCACGATGAAGTCTTCTTCCGCAACCTGAAGATCCGCGACTTGGGCAAGGAATCACCCTAGTGGCCGCCCTTCACCGCGCCTGCACCTCTCTGACGCTGTCCACGGTCATGTCGTACACCGAAATGAGATACTCTTCATCGTGCAACGGGCGCACGTGCAGGGTTCCGGTTATTCGCAAGCGCTCGGGCGAGTATCGGACGCACTGATCGGTGATGATCCGAGCCACGATGTTTTCTCTGATTCCAGGGGGATATTTTTCCAAAGAATCGACAACTGTAAACGAGTTGATGTTGTCCGCCTGGTCCAGGGGAACCATATAGCCTTCAACCGCGATGCGTTGCCCATCGAGTTGTCGGACACGAGATCAGGTGTCATGAACCGATTCATCAAATTTTGTGCGATCGGTTCGTGACAGCTTTCGCTTGCCGATGTCAGTACACCTGGCACGTTCTCGGATTCTTCGGGTCGTAGAGAACACGCACTGAATCCCCAACGGCCTTGCCATTGAGCATATCAGTCCGCTTCTTGTATTCGGTCCCTTCCACGACGTAGGCCACGGTGACCGGTGTCATCCCACCAGACGAAATGAGACCAACGCGTAGGATTTTGCCGTCAACGTACTTCCCACCCAATGCCAGTCCCGCCGACGTGCGCATCTCTCTTGCCGTG
>JAQGHP010000371.1 GCA_028288775.1 Phycisphaerales bacterium
GCCTTCGGCAGCGGGCCCGCCGGTGAACCGCGGCAGTTTTTCTTCGGCGGACTGACGTTCGCCTTCTAGATGACCGTGCATGACTGGAGTAATCCGGCAATGACCATGAACCTCGTCCGACCTATTCCTTTGGCCGCGTGCATGTTGGCCGCCACGGTTCTATGCGGCTGCCAGACCGCCAACGTCGCCCATCCGCTCACGGCACAACTCAGCGGCAACGACCCCGAGGCCCAGCTCGAATTCTGGCACACGCTCGCCGAACGGCACGTGGCCAGCAACGACGAGGCGTTCCACGGGCTGCTGCTGTATCTCGATGGCAAGGACGATGCGCCCGACTACGCCACCCGCGTCGCGACGCTCAAATCCCGGCACATGCTTCCCGCCAACTTCCACGCCCCGGCGGGCAACGGAGTGCAACGCGGAGTCCTGGCAGTGGCGATCGTGCGGGCACTGCACTTGAAGGGTGGATGGGTGATGCACGTCTTCGGCAATACGCCGCGATATGCCCTGCGCGAGCTGGAGTATGAAGAGGTCTACCCGCCCAGCAGCGACTTCCAGACCTTTAGTGGGACGGAGTTCGTCGGGATCATCGGCAAAATGGAAGACTACCAGGGCGAGCCCTCCGCGGCGTCGGCCCCGAGCGGAGAGCTTACGCCGACTTCGCAGCCCGCGCCGGGCGTGACGCCCTAAGGGCGAATTTTCACCACGGAGACACGGAGAAGACGGCGGAGGTTATGACGTTACGCCGGATGGCAGCGGGCTCATCGAATATCGATTTTTGCAGAAATTATAGGTGATTCCGCCGAGAGGCGACTTAAGATGGCGGGTTGCGAAAGCGACGCTTTCGTGATGTGCGTGATAATTGATGGTCCGACGGTCAAAATTTGTCAGATAAGTTCGGAGCCGGGCCGTGTCGGCCCGGTCGGAGCTTCGCTCCGAATTGCTCTCTCTCCCTCGTACTCGAGAGAGAGGGCGGGGGTGAGGGGCCGAGCGTGAAGTTGTGTGGTTCGCAGGAAGTCCATGTAGGGTGGGTGTACTCGCCCACCATTTGTCACTCGGACGGTGGGCGAACGGTGGGCGAGTACGCCCACCCTACATGGGTCGGAATTCCGGCGCAAGTCGACTTCCGCCCCTCACCCTAACCCTCTCCCCCGAGTACGAGGGAGAGGGGACCAGAGCGGGGCTTGGGCCCGACCGGGGTCGATACGCCCCGGCTCTGAAATTTCGCGCGGCAGCTTCGGTCGGGCGATGTACGAAGGGAAGCATCAAGAGGCGGTTTCACCGGCCAGTCCTGGAGATACGTTTATGGATAAGGGAAGTAAGACATTCGGGGCGATCCTCTCGGTTTCGGCGTTCGGAGCGGCAATGCCGGCGCTAACGGCTCCCGTTTTGGCGCAAGCCGGGCCGGCTTCGGCGCCCGCGGTGGCGGGGGTGCAGCAGATGAAGATTGTGGTCGCGGAGGTGAAGGGGCTCGTGCAGGTCCGCACCGCCGAGAACGCGCCGTGGCAGATCGCCAAGGCTGGGATGGAGCTGGACCAGGGCGCGGAGTTTCGCACCGGTCCGCGGAGCAGCGTGACCTGCCAGATTCCGCCGGACCAGACGCTCGTCCTTGATCGTCTGGGCACGGTAAAGATTGCCGAGGCAATTCGCACGGGGAACAAGGTCAAGACCGACATGGTCATGAAGTACGGCCGCACGCGCTACGACATTGAAGTGGCGGGCGCCGAGCACGAATCAACCATTCGCAGCCCCAGCAGCACGCTCGCGGTGCGGGGTACGGACGTGAGCCTGTATGACCAGCCACCGTTCACGCCCGTCGCCGAGAGCTATCACGGGCGCGCCGTGTTCCGCAACGCGCAGCGGGAGCTGCGTTTTGGCAGCAAGTCGCTGACGAAGCTTGCGGCGGACAAGAACAGCCCCGCCGAGACCGCACTGGCCGAGCAAGTGGTGGATCCAAAGGACTCCAGCTCGCGCACGCGGAGCGAGGCCCGCTACATCGCCGACCAGACTTCGAAGAGCGCGATCTTCAGCTTTGACACGTTCGCCAACATCCCCGTGATTCGTAACGGCCCCCCGCCGTTGACGGACGCGCAGCTTTTGGCCGCGGCCCCATCGCTGCCGGGGACGCTGGACGTGGTGTTGCGGTGGAAGGGCAATGCGGACATCAACTTGATCGTGGGCGACCAGGCGGGCACGGATCCGATCAAGCTGCTGTCCAACTTTCAGCCGACGGAGTTCCTCTATCCCGGCTTTGGCCTCAACCACAGCAAGGCGGGCGGGACGATTCCCTTCGACAATCGCGGCGGGGCCAATGGCGGCACGGAAATCGCCTACTGGAAGGGCACCGACTACCCGAAAGGCCTCTACGGCCTTTCCGCCGTCCACCAATCGGGCGGGCCGGCGCTCGTCAGCTTCAACGTCTTCCTCAACGGCAAGCCGCTGGACAACATGACCACGTTCCAGGTGGATTCGACCGGCAACCTGGCGCTGGACCCGACGACGGGCTTCCCGATTCTCATCAAGAGCAGCCAGATCACCCGCCCGCTCAACGCCCCCAGCAAGCCGTCGGCGGCGTTCGGGCCGGATGCGGGCGTGACCTCGGTGCTGCAATTCATCCCGAGCGTGCCGGCGCTGGACGACCCCGTCCCCGTCGAGCCGCCGGTCAGCTTCCCCGATCCTTCAACGGGTAAAGGTAAGACCAAGGGTGCGAAACCCGCGGTCGCGAAGGTCGCGACAACGCCTTCGACCAAGGCCCCGCCGATCGTCGGGCCGATGCCCGTGCCGTCGATAGCGGCGGCAAAGACGCCGCGTTCGAAGTAACTCAGCCCTGATTGCAGCTTCCATTCCCGAGCGGGCGCCTTTTCGCGCACCCGCCGGGCGTGGAGGCTGCGCGGGGACGGAGCGGGCACAAAGAACGGGGCACTTGCCTTTTCGCGGTCGATGGGAGTGCTTCGATCATCTTTCTTAACCTACGATCCCTCCAAACATTCCACCCAGTTCAACAAGTTAGGATTTGGCGCAAAAATACGAAGTTTTTTCTAGCATTGAAGGCGGTGTATGTTTATTGTTCAGTCCACATCGTGCATCCTACGCATATAGGGCAAATGCAAATCCGTAATATGTTGCGGGAGCGCTGGCTGTTCGTTGTAGGAATGTGCCTTCGCCAGCGTCCGGGGCCAGGGAGAGATCATGAAGTTGAAGTATTTTGTCGTTCAAGGCGCGGCCATGGCGGCCGTCGTCGGGTTGTCGGGGATTAGTGCCAGCGCGTCCCGTCTCGGGCACGCGGGCTACAGCACCACGGGTGCCACCGCTTCCCAGACGCAGTGGAATTTGATCTGCGACCCGCAGTACGCCGAAAACGGCTTGACCAGCACCGCATACACGGGCTTCGGGGTCGCGAGCATCAGCGAGATCATCCCGGAAGCGCCGTTCAAGGTCACCGATCTCGAAGTACAACTGCTTCGCACCACCGACTTTTCCACCTTCTTCGTCGATTTCAAGCCCAACGCCCAGGGGATTATCGTCGTGGATCGCTCGCAGTTCGTGGACACCCACGGCGTCACGGGCGTCGATGCCGGGTTTCTTCAGGTCGCCTGGAGCCTGGCGGACCCGAATATTCAGCCGCCCGACGCGACTGACGACAACACGCACATGCTTGTCTTCGACAACATGAGCGGGAACCCCAACGAGTCGGCCACCTTTCGTGACTACGCCGACCCGGGCGTCGCCAACGGCGGCCACTCGCTTCTTCCGGATTTCTACAGCGGCGTCATCACCGATGACAGCGGGAACCCGCAGAACTTCACGTTCACTGCCGACCCGAACGACCCCACCCACACCACGTTCGATACAAATACCGTGACGTACGTCGTGGGCACGCCCGAGCCGTCGTCGATCGCGCTCTTGGGCCTTGCGGGAGTCGGCCTCCTCAAGCGGCGTCGCAAGTAAACGAATTACGCTCCAAAACATTCCGCCACCGCGGCGGCCCGGGTATACACGCCCGCGCCGCCGCGGTGGTGTTTTTGGCTGCGCGTGCCTTCCCTTGGTATCCTTGTGAAACACATCCATGATTCACAAGGCACGCAAACTCCTGGCCGGCGGTACGGCCTACGGCATCGTCCTCACGCTCGCAATCGCGACGGCAACGCGCCTGGGGATGCTCGACAACCTCGAGCGCTGGTTCTACGACCGCCGGGCCGCGATCTGCCAGGTCTTCACCCCGCCCCCGACCGACCGCCTCGTGCATCTGGATATTGACGACGCCGCGATGGACGCCATCGGCGCCTGGCCGTGGCCCCGCGCCAAGCTCGCGCTGATCGTGGACGAGATTCATCGCGCCGATCCCAAGGCGATGGCGATGGACGTGCTCTTCACCGAGCCGCAGGAGGCGCGGGCGGTCGCGCGCGAGGGCGGGGGCTACGACGAGATCAACGACGACCGGTTGTTCGCCGAGGCGTTGAAGAACCTGGGCTGCGCGCTGATCCCCGTGTCGCTGCCCCCGCAGCCGCCGACGGCGCTCACGCCCGTACAGCGCGCCCTGCGCGAGGCGCTGACGTGGAACCTCGAGCTGAGCGAAGTGGACGAAGCGCCGGCGCTGCTCAAGGCCCGCGGTTTTTCCGAACAGGAGGCCCGGCGGACGGTCGCCGACAACTTTCTCGAATTGCGCCGGCGGGCGACGTACGAGCGGGTGATGGCGCAGCTCCAGCACGGGCCGATGACGGTCGAGCAGCTTCGCCCCGTGCTGCTGCCCAGGACCGATCCGTCCGTGCGTTCGCCGGCGGTGCGCGCGCTCGAATACCAATACGCTCAGGCCTCGGCGCAACTGGCCCTTTGGCCGCTGACCCGATCGCTCCCGGAAAATCTCCCGCCGTTGCTGCACGCGGATCTGTCGAACCGGCCGGTCACGCCCCTCGCCCGCGCGGCCCGCGCCACCGCGTTCGTCGATTACCCGAGGGAGGCGGATGGAACGGTGCGCCGCGTGCCGCTTTTCATGGAGCACGAGGGGCGGATGTACCCGCAGATCGGCGTGGCCCTGGCCGCGCGGATGTTCGACGCCGACATCAAGGATTTCGCCTTCACCGACCGGGAAGTTTTCATTCCGCGCCCGGGCCTCGCCCCCGCCGTGCTTCCGGTCTACACGCTCCCCTCGCGGACGATCGGGCGTCCGGTGCCGATGATGTTCGACATCCCGTGGTTCGGGGCGGCGAACAACTGGCGGTCGATGTACGACAAAGTCGGCGGCGCGCATCTCTCGCTCAACGC
The DNA here is from genome assembly GCA_028288775.1 of Phycisphaerales bacterium. Classification (GTDB taxonomy): domain Bacteria; phylum Planctomycetota; class Phycisphaerae; order Tepidisphaerales; family Tepidisphaeraceae; genus RYN-428. The sequence goes on from JAQGHP010000371.1 coordinate 5,263, forward strand.
GGTGTGGGACGCCTGCCTGACGCGCCAGCGGTTCATCGAAAACAGTCGGCAGGCTGACGAAGCGGTGAAGGCGACGTATGAATTGCTCGAACACGAGAAGCTCCAGCCCTTCCTCGATCATCCCTTACCCGTGGAGGCCGTGAACGCCCGGGTCGCGTTGCTCCAAACAATACTTCGTGACGACTCGGCATATTTTGACCAGGCGGAGCATACGAAGCCGGGAGACATGACGCGGGACGACGACCGCCGCGTCAACCAAGTCCTCGCCGCGTCGGGGAAGGCGATTCGTCTCGCGCTCGAACAATACGCGAAGCTCGGCCAGCAACTCACCACGCAACGGGCCGTATTGCGGGATCGCATGCACGGCCGCGCGGTGCTCGTCGGATGGACGAACACCGCGCAGGTCGCCGACGTCGTCCCCACCAGCCTGCACGCCGAATGCCCGGGCGTCATCGTCCACGGCGTCATTTTCAACGCGATTCTCACCAACCATTTCTGGCACCGCGTGCCCGCGTGGGTGGACGTTCTCATGGCGGTGCTGCTCGGGCTGGGAGCGACATTTTTGGCCACCCGCCTTTCGCCGGCGCAGGCGCTGCTCTCGGCCATTTTGCTCGGCGGTCTTTACGCAACGATCAATGGCTTCCTCGTTTTCGACTGGGGCGGCCGCATTATGAATCTCGCGGGGCCGCTCGTGGCTATCGCGGTGGTGTGGGCCGGGTGTACCGTGATGCGCCTGTTGGCGGAGAGCCGCGAGCGGGCGCGGATCGCCTTGGAAACCGCGGGCCTCAAGCACGAGATGGGTCTGGCGAAAAAGGCGCAGGAGGCGCTGATCCCCAAGAACCCGCCGGGCGTTCCGCGGCTCGACGCCGTCGGGTGGACCATGCCCGCCTCCACCACCGGGGGCGACTGCTTCGACCTCTGGAAAACGCCGGACGGGCGCTTGGGCATCCTCCTCGCCGACGCCTCCGGCCATGGCCTCGGGCCGGCGATGATCGTCACGCAAGTCCGCACCCTCGTCCGCGCGCTCTCGGAGGTGGAGTCGCAACCTCACCGACTGCTGGAGCGCGTCAACGCACGGCTCGCCAACGACCTGGATTCAGGGCAATTCGTGACGACGTTCCTCGCCTTCCTCTCCGCCGACGGCGAGTTCCAATGGACAAGCGCCGGCCACGGCCCGGTCTACGTGCGCTTGTGCGCCGATGGCGAGATGCGCGAGCTCGAGCCCCCCTCTCCGCCGCTGGGCATCCTGCCCGAATGGTTCGACGAGCCCCCCGCGCCGATCCAGATGGAAGCCGGCGGCATGCTGCTGCTGGTAAGCGACGGCATCTTTGAGGCCGTCACCCCCGCGCACGACATGTTCGGCGTCGAGCGCATGCTGGAGATCATCCGGGCCGAAGGGAACTGCGCCTCCGGCAATCTGGTGGGCACCCTGCGCGCCGCCGTCGCCCGGTGGTACGACACCGAGGAGCCACATGACGACCAGACGATTGTGATCGTGCAGCGGGAGGCGTGAGGCGCGAAGCCGACGCGCGTGCGCGACAATTTCCGCCGTCTGTCTTCAGTTCCCTCCTCCGGTACGCCGGGGGAGGTTTTGGGAGGGGTAACGGACTACACCGATCCTGAGCATCCTCCGGCGCGTGATTACCGCGCCGCGTGCTTGTCATTCCCCGCGGTTCAGGTATTCAAACAATGATGGGACGGCGATGGCGGGTGGGGATCGTTGGCTGCGGGATGGCCGGGCTGGCATCGGCCGTCGCCCTCGCCCGGCGGGGTCATGCCGTCACGCTCCTTGAGCGCGCCCCGCAGCTCGCGCCGGTCGGCGCGGGGCTGCTGTTGCAGCCATCGGGGCAGCTTGCCCTTGCGGCGCTCGGGCTGCTCGATCAGGCGATCGCCAGGGCCGAGCCGATCGAATGTCTTCACGCCTGGACCCACCGCCGACGTACGCTCGTGCGGCTCGCCTACCGGCAGCTCGACGCGAACCTCACCGGTTACGGCGTGCATCGCGGGGATCTGTTCCAAGTCCTTCATGACCATGCCAGGGATGCGGACGCGCGGTTCGCGCTCGGCGTGACGATCGCATCTTCCCGCCAGACGGATGGTGAGATCGTCGCCGTGGATGATGCCGGCAACGACCACGGCCCGTTTGATGCGCTCATTGCCGCCGACGGTTCGCGGTCGCGCCTCCGGTCAGCGCCCGAACTGGAGGCGAGCGTGCGCGAGTTTCCGCTGGCGGCCGCATGGTTCAGCGGCCGCAGCGACGCCGTCCGCGGCCGCCTGCATCAGGTAACCCTCGGCAGCCGCCAGCTCATTGGCATGCTGCCGGTGGGCGAAGGCCGGTGCAGCCTGTTTTGCGCGCTCCCGCGCGGGGGAAAGGAGGCGCTGCGGCAGCGCGGCCTCAACTCGTTGAAGCAGGAGATTGTTGCTCTCTGCCCGGAATCGAAATCCCTGCTCGAACAGATCACCACGCTGGACGACCTCGCGTGCGGCGGGTACCAGATCGTGCGCCTGCGGCAATGGAACTCCGGCCGCCTCATCTGCATCGGCGACGCCGCCCATTCCACCACGCCGCACCTTGGGCAGGGCGTGAACCTCGCGCTGCTCGACGCCCTTTCGGTTGCCTCTGAACTCGATCGCGCCGACGACGTTCCCACGGCCCTGGCCCGCGCCGCGCAGTTTCGCCGGGCGCAGGTCATGTGGTGCTGGCGACTATCGAACTGGATGGGCCCCGTGTTTCAAAGTGAAGGCTGGCTGCTCGCCGCGGGGCGCGATCTCGCGCTTCCCTCGATGCCGCGTATTCCCGGGATCGGGCGATTGATGGTTGGTACGATGTCCGGCCTGCACACCGGCGTGTTCGCCCGTCTGCGGTGTGCGAGTTTGAAGTCCCCGAGCGTGCTGCTCGCCGGTGCCGAATCCATACAAGGCGCTCCTTCTCGGAGATGTGATACGGATTCGCTTTGAGACTCGCGCGACGGATTCTTCGCGAATTCCCGTAGGGTGGGTGTACTCGCCCACCATCCGCCCGAAGAGGAAAGCGGTGGGCGAGTACACCCACCCTACGTGGCGGAAAAGCGTTCAAGGTTTCAAGCGTTCAAGGGGGGGCCGAGAAAAGTTCAAGGGTTGAAGGGCTCAAAGGTTCAAGGTCGGCGTGAACCCTTGAACGTTTGAACCCTTCAACCCTTGAACTTTCCGCCCCACGCACCCGGACAGGAGTCGAACCTACAACCTTTCGCTTCGAGGGCGAACGCTCTATCCAATTGAGCTACGGGTGCCTATTCAACCGTCGGCACATAAAAAGAGGCGCAGATTGCGAAGGTGGGGGGGGAACCTTCGCGGGGGTATCCGCGCCTCAGATCCGTTGGGTTTTCCAATGCAGCCGATAGGGATCGAACCTACAACCTGCGGTTCCGTAGACCGCCGCTCTATCCAATTGAGCTACGGCTGCTTATTCACTTATTCTACGCCTTCCGCGCGTCGCGCCAAGACGTCTGGGCCGTTCCTGGGGAACGAAGGGGGCACATAGTAGGGTCGCTCTGGCGACACTGCAACCCTTCCAGTTGCGCTTCTTTCAATTGCGCGAAACGCGCCCCGCAAGCGGGCGGCTAAACGGTTGAGATCGAAAAACGGGCTGCGGGTTATTTCGTCGGGAGTTCCGTGATGCGAATGTTGCGGAAGGCCACGGTGCCGTGGTTGCCTTGGAGCATGAGCGGGCCTTTGGCCTGCTCACCGCCGGGGAGCTGGCCGCCGGTGGGGTGCGGGGCTTCCACGTTCTCGTGGATGACTTTGCCGTTGAAGGCGACCTGGACGAACTTGGCGTTCTCGACTTTCTTCCCCGCGGCATCAAACCGGGGGGCGTGGAAGACGATGTCGTAGCTGTTCCATTCGCCATAGGGCTTGAGGGGATTGGAGTCGGGGGCCTTGATGGTGTAGATGCCGCCGCAATCGCTCGGGCCGAGCTTGTTATCCGGCTTGCCGTAGTTGGAGAGGACCTGCACCTCGTACTGCCCCATCAGGTAGACGCCGGAGTTGGACCCATCCGGGATCATGAATTCGACGTGGAGCTGCACGTCGCCGAAGGTCTTTTCGGTGTAGATGTCGGTTCCGTCGCCATGGGCGCGGAACATCGCCGGGGGTGGCGTGGCGGATGACTCGACAATCGCGGCGAGCTGGTTCTTGTCCTTGGGATCAAGCTGCACCGCCGCAACCGACCAGAGCTTGGCCTTGTTGGGGTCGGCGAACTTCCAGCCCGACAGGTCCTTGCCGTTAAACAGCGGCTCGCCCTTGTCCTTAAAATCCACGGCGGCCGCATCCGACTTCCCGGCGTGCTTCTTCTCATCCGCCGCCCGAATACCGATGGCCAAAAACGCAACTGACGCCACCACCAACACGGCAATGAGCGCGACCGACCGCTTGGTGGGGATTTGAGTATCCATACCGGGGATGGTACCAGAACCAGACTGAAGCGGAAGGGGAATTGCGTGTTGTTGGGGGAGGGATTGGAGTCTTGCTCAGCGTGATTTTTCGCTCAACGGGGTGCGATATGCTTCACGGAGCGAATTTGCCTGTAACGTCCCATAATCGCACGTTGTGGATGACCTGTTCCTGCTTGAGCGACTCGGCGTGGCCGTCAAAGTAGGCCACGTTGCAACCCCTGTCATGGCGGTAGGAGGTGATGTTTGTCGCGTCGGGGCCGTACACCTCGCCTTTGGTCAGGTAATCGCCCGATGCCCATTCGCCGATCACCCAATCGGTCGCATCCGCGAACATCAGCCTTTCCGCCGGCTTTCGCACCTGACCGACCGAAAACACGCAATACGAAAGCGGCAGGTTCCCCCACCAATCCATATCCCCGGCAAAGTTGTAACCGTAGCTGTAGCTGATCGGGTAACCGTCGGACGAGGCGCGGTCGATGGCCATGTGGGCACGCGGGCAAATCAACCCCAGCGGGACAGTCCCCGAGGTGCCGCGCTTGAGGCCCATCGCCTCATTGAATGCGGGGTTCCAGCACCATCCCACCATCGAAGGTATGACCATCCCCGCCGGCTTCGGAAAAGGAGGCGGCGGCCAGCCAGGGGCGGGCGGGCCAAAGTCATTCCCGTATTTCAGCGGTAGATACCACTTCTTGCTCTGGGCAACGTATTCCAGATTCATCATCCCAAGCTGCCGCAAGGTGCTGAGGCAGGCCACCCGCTGCCCCTCCCGCCGAGCCTTCGCGAGTGCCGGGAGCAGAATCGCCAGGAGCACCGCGATAATGCCGATCACGACCAGCAGCTCGACGAGCGAAAAGGCGCGTTGTCGCAATAAGGGCCGCCGCATGCGTTCTCCGAGACAGGAAAGACGAGATGGAAAACGCGATTATCTCTCCGACAGGCGCGAAGTGTCAATAAGCTGCCCAGGGCGGAGGCGTGCGTGAGAAATGCGTGACAGTCTCGGCCGGGATCTTTCCCCTCCTCCCGTATTCAGGGGAGGGCAGGGGCGAGGCCAGAAGGTTCAAATGTTCGAGAGCTGAA
>JAQGHP010000397.1 GCA_028288775.1 Phycisphaerales bacterium
GGCGGCAACGTCTGCAACACCGGCGTGGCCATGGCCAGGCTCGGGATGAAAGTCGCGGCGGCCGGGCTCGTGGGAAATGACGTGCTGGGTGCGGCCGTCACCGAGCGATTGAACCACGCGGGGCTCGATACCTCCGCCGTCTTCTCGACGGATAAGGCGCAGACGAGCGCTACGATCGTCGCCGTCGAGCCCGGCGGGGAGCGCGTCTTCTTTCACACGCCCGGTGCGACGACCCTTCTCGACGCCGCGGCGCTCCGCAAATGCCTTCCCGTGTTCGCGCAATGCAAATGGGTGCAGATCGGCTACTTCGGCCTGCTGCCCGCGCTAACGCCCAATCTCCCGGCCCTGCTGCGCGAATTGCGCGCCGCGGCCCCGCACACGAAGATCGCACTCGACACGGTGAACCCCCCGGCGGATCGGGAACTGCTCGAGCCGATCCTCCCGCACCTGGATTTGTTCGCCCCCAGCCGCACCGAAGCCGCCGCCCTGACGGGTGAAAGCGAGCCGGCGAAGATGGTCGCCGTCTTTCGCAGGCGCATGAAGCAGGGCCTCATCGGCATCAAGCTCGACGCCCAGGGCTGCTACCTCGACGACGGCTCCCGCGCGGTCTTCATCCCCGCTTACAGTGTAAACGTAGTGGATACCACCGGTGCCGGCGACACGTGGTTTGGCGGGCTTCTCACGGGTTTGTGCAAGGGAATGAACTTGGAGCAGGCCGGCCGATTTGCGAATCGCGCCGCCGCGGATTGCTGCACGGCCCTGGGCGCATCGACGGGGGTTCGGACGTTTGAAGAGACGCTGGCGCGGGTGTAGACGCGATAATTCTGAACGAGCGACTCATTTGGCCTGATGTCTACATCGGTTCGAGGAACCATGACCATTCCAATGATCGGATCGTGGGCGGTGGAAGTGCGGGCGGTGAAGCCGTTCGCGATCCATGGCGATCTGTATTACGAGCTGCACGTGGTCCGCACGGATGTGCCCGACGAATTGATGACTGCGCTGCGCGTTCCCCAGCACGCGACCGTCGGGGAACCGAAAGCGGGGGATCGGTTGAACGTCACGTTTTTGATGGGGCAGGTAACCGGAGCGCGGCCTGCGACGTAGTAGGGGGGCGAGACTGGATTGCGATCAGCGGCGGGAGGGTGGACCTCCGGTCCGACCGCTATGCGGTGAGGGGATGATCGCGTTTTGCGAAAGTGCGCAAGTTCCACTCTGCACTCTGCATTCCGCACTAAACTCGCCCCTTGCTGTCACACTTGCCCCGGATACAGTATCCGCCCTGATGCCTGACACCCCCACATCTTCCCCGCCCGCGCCGGCGCTGGTGGCGCTTGCTGCCTGGGTCCTTCCGGGCGCGGGGTACGCGCTGCTCGGGCAATACGCCCGGGCCATCACCATCGGAACCACAATCCTCCTGCTCTTCGTCCTGGGCCTTCTCATCGGTGGTATCCGGGCATTGGAAGTCCCCGGCTACAACGCGCACGGGGGCAAGCTCATCTCATGGGTGAAGGGCCAGAACCGCAATGGCGGCGCTCCCTACGGCCTTCGCGCCAGCGACGCCCCCCTTCCGCCCGGGGCGCGGGAAGAAGGATGGGTGGTCGTCACGCATCCCCTTGACGAGCTTCGCTCCAAGCCCTGGTCGATTGCGCAGATCATGATCGGGCCCATCGACGTGCTGTGCGACTGGTGGTCGGTGGTCGTGTCGCAGCCTTCGGACCCGAACAATCCCAACTCCTCGCGCATCGCCGCCCGCTCGCATAGCCGGATCAATGAGCTGGGCGTGCTTTTCACGGCAGTCGCGGGAATGCTCAACCTGCTGGCGATCATCGACTCCTCCCATCGTGCCGGGCAGTTGGAGGCGAAGTGATGTACTTCCATTTGCCGGCCTCCCTGGCCTTCACGCCTTTCCTTGACCCGCTCCCCGCCTGGCCTGATACGGTCTGGCCGTGGCTGCTGCTGCCGTTGTGTTTGGCGGTGTCGATCGTCTACAAATCCATCCGCTGCAAATCCATGCGGCAAGTCCCGCGCGAGGCGGGGGGATTGACCATCACCATCATCCTGGCAATGGCCGCGGCGGCGGTCGTCCTGGCAGTAGTAGTTCGCGGGCTCGAACGGTAGAAAACCGTCCGCGTTTGCGCCTGCGGAAAAAGCACGTCCCTCTATAATAGTACCGAAGGTTTACATTTTGACGCGCAACCTCTTGTCCCGCCGCGCGCAAGAGCGCGCTGGGTGCCCGTTTGAACATCACGGGCGTTTTGCGAACGCAAGCGATTTTTCGGTTCTTGAATTGGGGGGAGAAGAGAGGGCGAATTCCTTCGAAATTCCGGCGTCGTTTTGGCGGCTACGCCTCATCACACATTGCGTTTTCCAGCAGGATCGGCGGGGCGGTGCGACAACGATTCGTCCACGCCACGACCAGATCCGCCGTCTGTGACGGGTTGCCCTTCAAGTCGGAAAGGCTGATTCTGCGGGTTGCTTCCTCTTCCGGCTTGTTGGATAGTTCGAGGATCAATGTTCGCCCCGCCGGCATACCGTTCACGCGGACCGAGAACAGCGTGACTTTTCGGATGTCGTTCCATGGGATCATCGCACGCGGCTTCCGCGAATTATCATGCAGCCCTTCCGGAGCGAAGAACAGCACGGCGCCGCCGTCGAAGAGCTTGGAAATGCTTGAGATTGCAAAAATTGTAATGAGCACGGAAAGAACGATGAGGCACCACCCGACCCAGCGCAGGTGGATTAGCCCGCCGCAGCCCAATACCACCGCCGCAAGAATGAAGGAGCCGACAACCGTCCACAGAACCTTGCCCTTGTGATAGCCGATTCCGAAGGATTGGACGGGCGGGGGCGGCGATGAAGGGAACCGGGGCAGCGGAGGCGGTAGCGCGCTCATGCAAAGAGTCTATTTCACCAAGGGGGCTTGCAAGTTAATTCGGGATTCCGATTTTTCGTTATCGTGCGACCTTGCGCTTGGGCCGCAGGTGCTCGATGATTCCCAGTCCCAGTGCCGCACACATTCCGATGTACACGATCGCCCCGACCAGCATGATTATGGCCAATTGCGCCGCCCAGATGATGCGCCGCTCGCCGTGGGGAAATCCGGGGACGCGCTGCACGAAGTAGCACGCCGTGCCCATGACGGCGGTTGCCACGGCCATCTTCAGCACCGGGCCGGCGCTCTTCCCCAGCCCTAATCCGCCGACTTTGCGGTCAAGCATCCAGAGCATCAGCACGGCTTGGATTGCGAAGCTCACCACCGTGCCCAGCGCCATCGCCGATTCGTTCAGCCACCAGAGCAGGGGGATCTCGACGACCAGGTTCAGCACGATATTCACCACCGACATGACCAACGGCGTCACCGTATCGTGAATCGCGTAGTACGCGCGATTGATGATCTGGAGCATGCTGAAGGCCCAGATCGCGGATGCGTAGAAAAGCAGCGACGACCCGATCAGCTCCGCATCGTGCGCATGAATATGCCCATGCTGGAAGAGCAGGCGGATCGCCGGCATCCGCACGAGCACAAGCCCGACGCTCGCCGGGAGGCCTTCCCAGAGCGACGCCTCGATGCCCTGGCGGATGACCGTGCGAAAGCCGTTGCGGTCCTTCTCTAGCGCGTCGCTACTGAGGCGCGGGAAGATCGCCGTGGCGAGTGCGATCGCGAAGATGCCCAGCGGGAACTGGTACAGGTACTGCGCGATATCCAGTCGGCGGGGCGCGCCGGCTTCCATCGGGTAGTTCAGCACGTGGCCCAGGAAATGAAACTGCGTGATCGGATGCCCCAAGGCATCCTCACCTTGCATCAGCAGCATCGAGATGCCCTTGTCCAGCAGCACTGAAATCTGCAGCACGCCCGCCCCGAGCGCAACCGGCAGCGAAAGCAGAAGCATCTTCCGAATGGCCGGCGTCCAGAACGCCAGCACGGGCTGAAACCGGAACCCCACCGCCCGCAGCCCCGGCAGCAGCACCTGCACCTGCAACAGGCCCGCCACCAGCACAAACCCCGCGAGCCAATACGCTAGCTTCGTCTGCAACACCTCCGCCTGCACCGCAGGCGTGTTCGCATGCAAATGCAGCATGGCCGCCCCGATCAGCAGTACGAGGATGTGGACAACATTTAGAATAATGGGCGCCGCGGCAGGGGGCCCGAATCGCTTATGCACCTGTAAAATTCCGCTGAGGAACGCCCCGCCGCAGATCAGGAGCACGTAGGGCAGCATGATCGCCGTCAGCTTCAGCATCAGCATCCGCTCGGGCCGCATGCCGTGCGAAAAGTAGATCAGCGCCCCCAGGCCGATCTCTCCGACAACCGTGATCCCCAGCAGCAGAACGCAAAGCAGATTCACCGCCGCTGCGGCGAAGGCGGTGGAGGGGGGTAGGACTGAGGACTGAGGACTGAGGACTGAGAGAGGGTTCAGGGTTCGGGGTTCAGGGTTCAGGGAGGAAGGAGAATCCGGCGCATTCCGGTCCGTTCTTGAACCCTGAACCCCGACCGCTGACCCCTTTTCCTCCTTCACCGCCTGCGTATAGAGCGGGATGAACGCCGCGGAGAGTGCCCCTTCGCCAAAAAGCTTGCGGAACAGGTTGGGGATCGTAAACGCGACGGTAAAGGCGGACGCGACGAGTCCCGTGCCCAAATAATGCCCCGCGACAATTTCCCGCGCCAGCCCGAACACCCTGCTGGCCAGCGTCAGTCCGCCGATGAGCTTCGCGTGCCCGAGAAACGACCCCGCCGATCGTTCCGTCACGGATTTGGGCTCGACGGATGGCTCGGGCACGCTCGCCGGTGGATTGGAAATGATTACGCCGTCGGTGGACATCGGATGAACCTGATGAGTGATGCGTGAAACGTGGGACTGAAACGTGGTTCTGAAACGTGGGACTGAAACGTGGTTCTGAAACGTGAAGACGTGAAACGTGAGAAGATGGCCGTTCGCCCCGTTTTCTCACGTTTCACGTTTC
>JAQGHP010000401.1 GCA_028288775.1 Phycisphaerales bacterium
TGAAAAGATCATGCAGCATCTGCTCACTTTCCGGCGCGAGCGTGCCAAGATGCGACTGAAATTCGGTCCACATTTCGCGGTCTTGTTTCGTTGCGCCCGTCAATCCACGAATGCCGCGGGCCTTTAGCACGGGGTCGAGCGAAGCAAAATTGCATAACTTCATCGTCAGGCTGCTCGGAGTGCGGCCCATTTTCTGTGCGACTTCGATAATGAGCGGGTTTCCTTTGTCGAGCTTTCCGAACTGCAGCTTGCAATAGAGATTCAGCGCAATGAGAAAATGCTCTCGCGTCCACTTCACGCTCGGTGCTTTTGCCATGCGCGGAGTTTATCAGAGAAACGGAATCGCATAAGATTTCGCAACGATGGCAACCACGAAACCCGCCTTCTGTGTTCTGATCAATACCTTCTTTGAAGGCACGGTCCCCGCCGTCCGCGACGGCGACGATAGGCCTTGCGTATTCGAGACGCGCGTGGAAGCGGAGCGGGAGATTGCAGACAACATTATTACTCGGCTTCAGGAGTTCCTAGACGGCGAGCGCGACTTCGAGGACGCGATGACGATTGAGGAATATGTTGCTGAAGTGGAGGTTCTGCCGGACGGCTCAATCGTCCCTTTGGGCAGTAGTCACGCGAGGCCGCACACGGTCTGATTTTTTATCCGAAGGTCACTCACGGTACCGAGCAACCGGCAGCGGAAGCTGGAGGGGAACCGGCGGCGGGATCGGCTGGTGAGGCGCAGGCTTGCGGCGGCGGGGTGGCGGGTGATGCGGGTGTGGGAGCACGAGCTTTCACGCAAAAAACAGACGCGGCTGCTGGGGCGCATGCGGCGAGCCCTCAATGCGAGCCAGCGGATCACATCTGATTTATCAAATTCGTTAGAAAAAGTGCCTTTAAATCGGTCAAAATCGGTCAAAATCGGTCACGAACCGCGTTTTTGACGCGGAATCGGGGGTGGGGCGGAGGGATCGGTCATGCGGTAAATAGGCCATCGGTCAGGGTGCATCGCCATCGAACGGGGGCGTCCGGGCGAATTGAGTTCACTCTTTTCCCCTCCTTCATTATGATGGGCCTGCTTGCATGGGGGGCTTTGGGGCCTTTCACTGCGGGCGACTCGATTGGATAGGGGATCTTCCCGATGCAACCCCTCACTCGCGAGCGGCTGGCGGCTAATGCGTACCGCACTCTTGGGCTGTCAGCCGCTGCTTCGCAGGCGGCGATCGACCAGGCGGCGCGGAAGATGCGCATCTGGCCCGACCCGGCACGCATCCCGCCGACGCCCTGGGATTTGCCGGCATTGGGGAAGCCCAAGCGGACGAAGAACGATCTGGAGCAGGCGGTATCGCGGCTGAATGAGCCGCAGTCGCGCGTGGAAGAGCGGCTGCTTTGGTTTCACACGGATGCCGCGGCCAAGGCCGGGCCCTCGCCCGAGGCGCTGGACTCGGCGTGCTTTGCGCTGGCCGGGGCGCGCGACCCCGCCGCCCGGCATGACGCGGCGCTGGCGGCGCTGCACGCGGCGCTTTTGCTCGATCCGTTGGTGAAGGATGAATCGCGCTGGCAGCGGGCGATCGTCGGGTTCGGCACGCTCTCGGGGTCGGACGAATATCGCGACTGGCTTTACCGCGCCGAATCGGACGGGGATTTTGAGAAGCGGGCGCAGTTCGCGGAGATCGACGCGGCGCTCAAGGCGCTGCCGGACTCGATCGCCGGGTCGCTCATCGCCAAGGCGGACGAGGCCCTTGCCCACGACGATCTGGAAGGGTGCTCGCGCGTGCTGCGGCTACTGGGGGCGGCGGGGAATGTGCCGCTGCAATACCGCGTGCTGGACCGCGTCGAGGATGCGCTGGAACGCCGCTGCAACCAACTCGACGACGACATGAAGTCGCGCCTGGTCTGCGACCGCGAGCGCTATTCCCAATTCCTTGCCGCCAATCGGCAGGTCTGTCTCGACGGGGCAATGTTCTACAACGATTCGATTTCGCCCGTGCTGGCGGAACTGGAGGCGCTGGCCGCGGATGACCCGGACCGCGCGCTACGGTCGCGCGGGATGGGGGCGAAGGCGCTGGCCCGGGTGGCGCTGGGATGGGTATGGGCGGGGGATTACGTGACGGCGGAGCGCACGTACGTCGCGGCCCTGGAGATGGCCCGCGGCACGGCGCTGGAAGCGCCCATCCGCGCCGACATGGAAGAAAACGCCGCGAGGGCACAGCGGCAGCGGACGGGCATGGCCGCCCCGGCCATCGCACAACCCCGGCGCGTGCTTCCGTACAACACGCCGACGCGGAGCGGCACGCGTACCTCGACCGGTGGATGGACGCTGGGCGGGGTGGGGCTGGCGGTGCTGGTGATTCGGTTGTTGGTGGCGCTATCGACTGGTTTTCACAGCACGTCGTACACGCCGCCGGCTGCGCCGATGTACACCGCGCCGCGGTATTACCCGACTGCGCCGCCGGCGACACCGGGGTATCCGCCCGCGCCGGGATATCCGCAGAATCCCAACTACCCAGGGAACCCGAATAACCAGGGGAACCCCAACTATCCCGCGGACCCGAATGATCCGGGAAACCCGAATTCGCCGCGGAATCCTGGATATCCCGCGCCGCCGAGCTACCCGCGCCCGAACCCCGGATACCCGAACAATCCGGGGTATCCGAGCAATCCTGGATATCCTTCTGGCCCGCGATCTCCGTCGTACCCTGGTGGTGGTGGGGGCGGAGGATTTGGCCACGGAGGAGGCGGGGGCGGGGGACATCGCTAGTGGTCCGACCGATCTAAATTTTCGGGCAACTTCGGAGCCGTGGCGTGCCGGCTCGGTCGGAGCGAAGCTCCGTTCTTCTCCTGCTCCCTCGTACCCGGGGGAGAAAGCAGTGGTGAGGGGCCGAGCGTGAACTTGCGCCATTGGCACTGCAAGCGCATCTCGACGTTCCGCCCCTCACCCTATCCCTCTCCCCCGAGTACGAGGGAGAAGGTACCGGAGCGCGGCCCGCGGCCCGACCGCGACGATACGCCCCGGCTCTGAAAGACTTCGCACGGCGTCTCACCTCTTCACGCGACCGGCATCATCGCAATGCCCATCTCATCAGCCTCTTCCACCACTGAATCGGCGAACCTCAATTCCGAGAATTTCCCGGGAAGTTTCCACCGGCCGGGCGGAACCATTCAGCAGGAACGCCCGTCAGCAATGCCTCCCCGTCATGGGGAGTGCATGCGGGATGGGTGCCGCGATAGTCAACGGCCGGGATCACAAAGCGAGCCCGAACCGGCCGTAGATCGGCGTAGCGGTTTTGCCGCAACGTCTCTTCGAGCTGGTCCGTCGTGCGTTACGGCGGATCAACCCACGGGAAGCCCCGCCGCCGGACGCGGCGGGGTTTTCTTATTTGCGCCTTATCCTATCATTCCGCCATGCACGTGCTCTACGTTCACCCGAACTTCCCCGCACAGTTCGGGCACATCGCCCACCGCCTCGCCCAACAACCAAACTGGCGCACCAGCTTCGTCACCCAGGCCCCCGGCCCGGACGTCGGCGGCATTCAACGCATCGTTTACAAACTTGCCGGCGGCGCGACCGCGTCGTCTCACTATTGCTCGCGCACCTTCGAGAACGCCGTGTGGCAATGCGACGCCGTCTACCAGGCCCTCAAGGCCCGCCCCGATATCAAGCCCGATCTCATCGTCGGCCACAGCGGCTTCGGCAGCACGCTGTTCCTCCGCGAGCTGTACCCCGATGCCGCCCTCATCAACTTCGGTGAATATTTCTATCACCCCCACGGCCGCTACTCGGACATGGAATTCCGCAGCGATTTGGGGTGGAAATTGACGGACGCGCAGTTCCAGCGCGCCCGCTGCCGCAACGCAATGATCCTGCTCGACCTGCACAACTGCGACGCCGTCTATACGCCGACGCAGTTTCAGTTCTCGCGCTTCCCGTCGGAATATCGCCCGAAGATGCGCGTGATTTTCGACGGCGTCGATCGCAAGGTTTATCACGGCCACGAAGAGAAGCTCCGCCCTCCACCCGACCAGCGCCGCCCCCGGCAGATCGCGGAGACGACCATTCCCGCCGCGACGCGGATCGTGACCTACGTCAGCCGCGGCTTCGAGAGCATGCGCGGCTTCGACATCTTCCTGCGCGCCGCCAAACGCATTTACCAGGAATACCCGGACGTGCTGTTCGTCGTCGTAGGCAGCGACCGTATCTGCTATGGAGGCGACGAGACCTACATCGCCCCCGCCAAGAACTTCAAGGAATGGGCACTTTCCCGCGAAGAATATGACCTGAGCAAGTTTCTGTTCACCGGCCGCATGCCCCCCGACCAATTGGCACGGCTGCTGGCCGCGACCGATCTGCACATCTATCTCACCGCTCCGTTTGTCCTGTCCTGGAGCCTGATGGACGCCCTGAGCTGCGGCGCGGTGGTGCTGGGTTCCGCGACCTCGCCGGTAAAGGAAATGATCGAAGACGGCCGCAACGGATTGCTCGCGGATTTCTTCGACGCGGATGCGATCGCGCGGCGCGCGGTGGAAGTCCTGCGCGATCCCGCCGCGTATCGCCCGCTGGGCCGGGCGGCGGAGCAGCGGATCGCGGAGAAGTACAGCCTGGACGTGGTGCTGCCGCAGATGGTGGAGATGTATGAGCAGACGATGGCCCGGGGTCGGACGGAAGCATGAGAGCACTCTGGAATGGAGGATGAACGCGCCCCCTTCACGCCGGGGCAACGCGGCGCGCCGTTACCCAATTGAACGGACTGATGTGGGCGCCGCGCCGCCCCGGATCGCGATGCGCCCCGGGTCCGGGAACGCTCCCAATCCTGAACGATGGAAAGGTTTAGCGATTGAGATGCCCCAGGGCACTGGATACGATTTGCAAATCGTGAGGTTGGCCTATGGCGACGATTTCTAACTTCCCTCTGCGAGATCCCGCCCCACGGAATCGCATCCCGCCTCTGCAGCCCGGGGATCGGCTTACCTGGCCGGAATTCAAGCGACGCTTCGACGCGACGCCGGGGCTGAAGAAGGCGGAGCTACTCGAAGGGACCGTCTACATGTCGCCTCCCGTCTCCCATTCATTTCATAGCAGGCCGCACCCTCACCTGATCGGGTGGCTCGTGCAGTACGTCGCGATGACACCGGGAGTTGACGCCGGCGACAACGGCACCCTGCGATTGGATTTGGACAACGCCCTGCAGCCCGACGCTTTCCTGAGCATACTCGCATCACACGGCGGCCAGGCGCGTTTGGACGAAGACGGTTACCTCATCGACGCGCCGGAGCTTGTGGCCGAAGTCGCCGCAAGCACCGTCAGCTATGACCTCCACGGCAAGCTCAATGTTTACCGCCGACACGGGGTGAAGGAATATGTCGTCTGGCGAGTGAACGACGGCGCAGTGGATTGGTTCATTCTTCGAGAGGGGCAATACGAACGATTGGCTCTGACCGACGGAAGATTTCGTAGTGAGACGTTCCCCGGCCTCTGGCTTGAGCCCGCCGCTCTGGTTCGCGGCGACTTACGGACGGTATTGAACGTCGTGACAGAAGGGACCGCCGATCCCGCCCACGCGAAATTTCTTTCGGCTTTGGAATCCGCCGCCACGAAGCCCAATTCGTGACTCCCGCTCTATCGCCGTATGCTGGACAACCTTCCCCCGCCCCCTACACTCCCTCGCGTGCTCATCGACTTTGATTTGTTCGACGCCGTTTTGCTCGACTTGGACGGGACGATTTACCACGAGGAACACCCCCTGCCCGGCGCGGTGGAATTGGTCCGGCGGTTCGAGGCGCAGAGGCGCAAATACGCCTGTCTGACCAACAGCACCAGCAGCCCCGACCGCATCGCCGCCCGGCTCCAGCGCATGGGCATCGCCCTCGACGCGCACCACATCTACACCGCCGCGGCGGCGACGGTGGACTACGTTCTCCAAACGTTCACCAACCCCCGCATCTTCAATCTCGCCACCGAAGGCATTCACGAAATGCTCGACGGGAAAGTGCAATGGATCGAGGGCGAGGAAGACCCCTGCGATGCGGTGATCTGCGGCGTACCGCTCAGCGTTTACGCGACCGACGAGCGCCGCCGCGTCGCCATGCTGCACGTCCGCCGGGGTGCCCGGCTAATTGGTATCTGCGCCGACCGCGTCTACCCAAGCCCGCGCGGGCTCGAGTTCGGCGTGGGCGCGCTCACTGCGATGATCGCCTACGCCGCCAACGTGCAGCCTGTCTTCTGCGGGAAGCCCGAAGCACTCTTCTTCGATGAACTCTGCCATCGCCTGGACGTCGCGCCCGGGCGCTGCGTGCTCATCGGCGACAATCTCGAAAGCGACATCGCCGGGGCCAAGGGCGTGGGGATGAAAACCATCCTCACGCTCGGCGGAGTAAGCAGCCGCGAAGATGTCGAGCGCCTTCCCCCCGCTGCACGGCCGGATTGGATTATTGACGATTTAACGAAGTTGCTGTGAAGAACATAGTGGCCGCAGCGGCCTTGTTTGTTCCACGAGTTTCAGAGCCGGGGCGTGCCGCCCCGGTCGGGCCGACGGCCCGCTTTCCCCGAGTGACTGAGAGCTAGTCCGGAGCTTCGCTCCGACCGGGGCGGCACGCCCCGGCTCCGAATGATGGGGCGACTTACCAAGTAAATACGCGGATGCAGTCGCATTCCTCAGACGTGAAAACACATCCTACACCCCGTCCGTCTCCCCCAGCAGTTCCCGCAGCATCTTCGCATGCCGGCGATGCGCGGGCGCGAGCTGCTCGCGGAGGAATGTGGCGACCGAATCGGGCAGGCCGGCCTGGCGGGCGATGTATCCTTCGAAGGCGCCCTGCTCGGCGTTCATCAGATGTTCCATCGTGGCCTGGCCCTTGCCCGTCAGGTCGAACAGGCCCTTGGAGCATTGCACCGCGCCGGCCCACACGCCCCAGGAACCGGATTGATCCATCACTTCGCCGCCGAGGTCGGCGATGAACTCGCGGAGCACTTCCGCGGCCAATTCGTGCTCTTCCTGAAACTGCCGCAACACGCCGCGGTAGGTGACGAGTTCATCGCTTCCGTCCAGCCGCTGGAGCGTCAATCGGTAAGTCTCCGCCGCGGCGATCTCGCCATGAAGCAAGGCGTTTAGCCGTGCGATCACCTCGCGGGGATCCGACCCTTCACCCGTCATTTCCCGCGCAGGAAGTGTGCCAGGGATCGGCGGTTGCAGGGGCTCATACGGCATATTTAATCCAATCGCACTCATCGTAGCCTCCTCGGTGAGATCCCCCCAAGTTCACCTCTCCAGCAATTACGATACCGGGGAAATACTGAATCCAGAATACGAATTCCGGCGGGCGATAAAAAGAATTTAGGCACCACGCGCCAATGCCGTTCAACCCGCTTTTTTCCGATCAAGATTGAGTCTGCGGCTGGCCCGGCGGACATATTTCTTCCTCATTCTCCTCCATCGGCCGCGCATCCTGCAGCGAGCCGAAGCGGGCGATTTGTGGCCAAATCATCGCCACACCCCATACCACCGCGAGCGTGCCGATCCCTCCCAGCACCACGCTCCATACCGCGCCGATCATTGCCCCCGTCACGCCCGACTCAAACCCGCCCAGCTCGTTGGACGCGCCGATGAACACGTTATTCACCGCCGACACGCGGCCACGCATCGAATCGGGCGTAAGCATCTGCACCAGCGTGTGCCGCACCACCACGCTGATGTTGTCAAACGCCCCCGTCAGCACCAGCATGAGCAACGAGAGTGTAAACGACCGCGACAACCCAAACACGATCGTCGCCAGCCCGAACCCCGCCACCGCCCAGAGCAAGCTCCGCCCTGCCCTTTTCATCGGCGGGCGGTGCGCCATCCACAGCGCCATCCCCAGCGCCCCCACCGCCGGTGCCGCGCGGAGCACGCCGAACCCCACCGGCCCCACGTGCAAGATCTCCTTGGCAAATGCCGGGATCAGCGAAGTCGCCCCGCCGAATAGCACCGCGAACAAATCCAGCGTGATGGTCGCCAGAATGATCTTCGTGCGAAACACAAACCGCACCCCCGCCGCCAGGCTCCCGAACGTCAGCGGCTCTTTCGCCCGCGGCGACGGCCGCACGCGCAGCGCCATCAGGAACACGAAGAAGACCATGCTCAGCACCGCGTCCCACAGGTACGCCCACGCCGTGCTGTAGATGAGGATCGCCCCCCCGATGGCCGGCCCGAGCATCGCCGCGACCTGGAAGGCGCTGCTGTTCCACGTCGCCGCGTTGCTGAAGACCTCCGCCGGCACGATCTGCGGCAGCAGCGCCGACCGCGCCGGCCACCCAAACGCCAGCGCCGTCGCCCCCAGAAACAAGCACAAATACGTCATCCCCAATGACCCATGCGTATGCGCCAGCCACGCCAGCCCCAGCGCCGCCGCGGCGGCCCCCGCCATGCTTCCCATCAGGATTTTGCGTCGATCGAAATGATCCGCCAGCGCCCCCGCCGGCAGCGCCAGCAGCATCACGGGCAGCGCCAACACCGCCCCCACCAGCCCCAGCGCCAGCAATGGATTCAGCCCCGATTCCGCCTTCGTGCGGTGATACACGTCCCACCCCACCGCCACGTCCTGTATCTGCTGCCCGATGACCGACAGCACCCACCCCGCGGAGTAAAGCCGATAATCCCGCAGCCGCAGCGCCGCATACGGATCATGCCCCCCCGCCCGAATCCCGCCGGGCGTTTCGTATTCCAACTGCGCTTCGGTGGGCGCCGCGGATGCCGGCCGCTCCAGGTCCGGATGCTCATAAGACAAAGGAACGGCCAACGGCGGGTTCGGATCGGATTCCAAGTCTGACATAAGGCGAAGCAAGCGTAGGTGCAAACCGCGTGTACATCCAGCGGCGAACCGTTGCCGCC
>JAQGHP010000412.1 GCA_028288775.1 Phycisphaerales bacterium
ACGGTCACGCTGCTGGAAAAGATCCGGATGCTGGACTACGCCGTGAACGTAGTCCGCGTGCAGGGCACGGTGGAAATCCATGCCGTGCCCTTGTCGGGTGAGGGCGATTCACACGTCGCCAAGTGCAATGACGGGGCGGGGGAAGTCGAGGAGTACCGCGCGGCATGCGTGCTCATCGAGGCGCTGGGGATCGATTTGCGCGATGACCCCAACTGAATTGCCGGGCTTTTGACAGCACTTCGCTTCAACCCAATTGTCTGATCATTGTAATTAGTAACGACGCGATTGAATTCCTGTCTCGCATGCAATCAGGTCCATTCGCCGGCGGAGATTGAGCGCGCGGAACGGGCGGTGTTATGCCGTCCACGCTTTCCCCTGCGCATATCGTTTTGATTCATATCCCTAACCGTTTGGAGGTTGTCGTGAATCGGATCAAGCAATTCGGATTGGTGCTCGCGGTCGCGGCGGCGTTGGCCGGGCGGACACATATGGCCTTTGCGGGCGACGAGGCCAAACAGCCAGGCGACCGCGCCGTGGCGAAGGCCGAGGCCGCGTTGAAGGACGCGCAGGACCAGCTCGCCAAGGCCAAAGCCGATGCGGCCAAAGCCGCGGAGCAGGCGGCCAAAGAAAAGGCGATGAAGGAGAAGGCCGAGCAGGAGCACGCCGCACAGGAAAAGCTCACCCAGGAGAAGGCCGCGAAGGAAAAGGCCAAAGCCGAACGGGCCGCCGCAGATGCCGACGCCAAGGCTGCCCACCATCATCACAACGATGAAGCCGCGGCAGCCTCCGCGAAAGCACAGGAAACCCAGCACCATCACGCCGAAGCATCGGCTTCCAACGACGGGGCCACCGCCCACGCCGTTGCCGATCTGTCCCACAAACTTGACGCGCTGATCGAGAAGCTGAACCACGTTTCGCAGAAGCTCGACGCGATCAGCCAGTCTTCCGCCGAGGCGTCGCAACGGGCCGAGGCCGCGTCGCACAAGGCCGAGGCCGCGATCGCCAAGGCGGAAAGCTTCGGCAAAGCCGGCACCGAGGCCGTGCATAAGGAAGACGCGGCCATGCGGACTTCGCTTGAAGCGATCTCCAAGCGATTGGCCGCAATCGAGCAGATGGCAAACGCGGCCGACCAAAAGGCCACCGCCGCCGCCTCGGCCGCCGCTTCCGCGAAGCGTCATGCCGAAGAGGCCGAGAAGCTCGCGACCGACGCCGGTAAATCCCACCACGCCCAGTAAATTCCGCCTTTCGAATCAGTTCCGACTTTCGAGCCGTTTAATGGAACGCGCATCGCAAACGGGGCCGCCGCTCTCGCGGGCGGCCTTGTTTGTTTTTATGGGGAAACAACAATGAGCGGCACTATGCCAACAATCCGTTTCATCGCGGCCATGGCGTGCGTCTGGGTGATCTTCGCATGCTTCGCTCCCGTTGCGCGGGCGCAGGAGGCCATGCCCTTGATCGGGCCGAACGACCCCGGGAAGGTCTGGACTTTCGACAACGGACGGGAGTTTCCGGGCGCAATCGGCGAACTTACGCCCGATCCCACCGCACTCCGCGAAGGCCGGACGACGCTCAAACTTGTGGGCGATTTTTCCAAGGGCGGCCAGTACGTGCAGTTGGGCCGCTCGATCGACCGCCTGGACATCCGCGAGCTGTCGATGTGGGTCCGCAACCCCGGCGGGGATCGCTTCACCCTGCGGGTCAACGACGCCTCCGGTCAGACCCATCAACTCGACGTGAAGACCGAGCCCGGCCCGGATTGGCAACACATCGTGCTGTCCTTCGAGCGATTTTTCGCCCGCCGAGGGGAGGCGGATGCGGTCACGAACGTGGCGCGGTACGAGTCGTGGGGCGGCGCGAAGGACGGTCGCTGGCACGGGCCGGCGATGGCGATCTACCTTCTCGTCGGCAAGCCCGGCCCCGCCGCCGGCACCGTCCGCACGATGTGGATCAACGACGTAACCATTCTCCCCCGCCCCTCGCAGGCGGCGGGCAAGGAAGAAACGTCGATCATTCCTCTCGACGAAATCACCGAAGGCGAGCACGACTGGCGCTTCACCCGCGGCGAAGAATTCCCCGGAGCGAAGGGCACGCTGACGGTCGTGAAGGACGAGCCGGCGCATGGGAAGACGTGCCTGAAACTTGCCGGAGATTTTACGCGTGGGGGCGCGTACGTCGCCGGCCTCAAAGACCTGAAAGATCTCAACGTCAAGGACGTCACCGTCATCCGGCTGCAAGTGAAATCGGAGAACGCGGCTTCGATCGGAATCCAACTCGTCGATGGCTCGGGCCAAACCCACCAACGAAAAGGCGTGCCGATCACGGCCGACGGCAAATGGCATGACCTGACGATTAAGCCCGCCGAGATTGCCGGCGGCGAACATTGGGGCGGCGCTCAGGATGGCAAGTGGCACGGCCCGCCCGCGCTGCTGGGGATTTCCCTCTCCGACTCATCCGATGCGAAAGGCAAACAGCCCTCCCTCCTGTTGGCGGACATCCGGGCCGATGCGCAATTGCCGCCCGCGATTCGGCCGGCGACGTTCAAGGCGAATTTCGCAGCGGGGCCGTCGCTCCCCGCGACTTGGACCGCGACGGCGGGCGTCGAGGTGGATGCGAAGGACGCCTTCAAGGGCGGCCGCTCGCTGCTCTTGTCGCGCACATTGGAAAACGCCCAGCAACCGTGCGCCGTCACCGGCCCGGCGTTCGCGGCGACGGCGGGGCTTTGGCAAATCGATCTGGCCTGCAAGTCGGACCTTCACTCGCCGGACAATTCCTACTCGGGCGTCGTCGAGCTTCAGTGTTTCGACGACGCCGGGAAGATCATCGAGCGGTTCACGGTTGCGGACGTTTTCGGCCGCCACGATTGGCAGGCGGTCAGCAAGCGCATCGATGTGCCGCGGGGCGCTGCCTCCGCGCGGTTCGAGGCGCATTTGAACAAGACGTACGGAACTTTCCGGATTGATGAACTCTCCGCCGCGTTCCTCACCCCGGCCCGTCGCGGCGACGACCGCGTCGCACGGATGCTTTTCTCAACCGCGCGGCTCGGCAATCTGCTCTTCCCCGACGACGCCCGGCGGGCGACGATTTCCATCGAGGCACGCAAACCGTTGCGCGACGATCAGCACACGATTTCGTACGTCGTCCGCGATTACTGGGGCGCCGAGCAGATGCGCCCCGGCACCGCCACGCTGGGTCCGCGCCAGAAGAAGGGGAACGTCTTCGTCTACGAAGCGGCAATCGATCTGTCGGGCGTGCCGCTGGAAGTCGGGCGGTATTACGAGCTGCACGCCTCCGTCCCGCAGGACGGCGGCGAGCCGTTCACCAACTACACTTCGCTGGCCATCCTGCCCGAAGCGCAAACCAAAAAATACAAGCCCGAGGAGATCCCGTTCACAAGTCGCAACTGGGACAACCGATTCGACGAATACATCCGGCTGAGCGACAGGCTGGGCATACGCGTGTGCGGAATTTGGGGCGGGTGGTCGGCCAAGCCGCCGTACAAACCTGAAGCGCCGAATCTTGAATTGGCGCACGAGCTGGGCATGGGCTGGCTCACCAACACGCCCGCCGCCATGATCGAGCAAGGCAAGAAAGATTATGACGAGCAGGCCCTCCGCCAAGGCGTGCGCAACCTGATCGACCAGTACGGCAAGGTCCGCCCGATGGTCATCAACCTCGGCAATGAGCCGCACGGCACAGGCCAGCGAGTGCTCGACAACGTGGAGGCGTATCGCATCCTTTACGACGAGGTGAAGAAGGTCGATCCGACCATCACGGTCGTCGCGACTTCGGTCGAGCCGAACGAGGAATACTTCAAGGCCGGCTACGGCAAATGGTGCGACGCCTACGACTTTCACATCTATGAAGGCACGGATGACGTCCGTCGGGCGATCGGCGAATATCAGGCCCTCGCCCGCAAATACGGGCAAGTGAAGCCGATCTGGTCGACGGAATTGGGGCTCAACAGCCAGGGCCAGACGCGCCAGACCGTCGCGGCCGAGGTGACGCGGAAGTTCACCACCTTCTTCGCCGCGGGGGGAACGAACGTGTCGTGGTTCGGCCTGCTCTATCCCGACCCCGAGGGCAAGGACCACGGCAGTTCGGGCGACTCGCACAACGTCTTCGATTGCCGCTATAACCGCTACTGCCCCCGGCTCGACGCGATCGCCTACTACAACGCCGTCAACGCGATTGCGATCAAGAAATTCGTCACCGAGAAGCAATACCCGCAGGGCATCAGCGCGTTCCTCTTCCGCGACCGCGACGGCCGAGCGCTTCAAGTGCTTTGGAAGGACCGCGGCCGGCAGGATGTCTCCATCCCTCTGAAGGGAGTGAACGCGGTAACAGTCATTCGCATAGACGGCAGCCGCCGCGAGCTGGACGCCGGCGACGAGGGCGTGACCTTGAGCATCACCCAGGACCCCCTGCTTCTGCTCTACGAAGGCGGCCCCGCCGGGCTGCCTGAGGCGTTGGGCACGCCGCTGTGTACGCTGACGCCGGTCCCCGCTGCGCCAGCGGGCGCGCGCGGCGCGCTGAAGCTAAGCATTTCGACCGGCGGCGTGTCGATCGATCAGGTAGGCCTTCTCCCACCGCCCTTCTGGACGACGGAGAAAAGCCCGGAGAAATCCGCCATCACCTTCACCGCCACCCCGCCTGCCGGCAGCGCGGTGCGCGAGGCCGACTTTACGGTTACGATCAACGGGCCCGACGGCCACCGACGCGGCGCGTTATATTGGCGCACGGTCGTTGGCGAATGAGGTAGTGGCTCAGTCAAAAAGGTGCGCGGGTGCCACAAGTCGGCGTACTCGCAGACCTGTGTTTTTGAGAGGGATCAGAAGCACAGGTCTCGGAGTACCGCGACCTGTGGCACCCGTCTTTAAACTGACTCACTACCCGAATGAAGCCATCTTGTGTCTGGCCTCACAGCGCAGTCCGCAGCTTACGGAGTCAATTTTGAACGTCCTGCTTATCCCGCTCGGCAGCCATGGCGACGTTCATCCGTTCGTCGGCCTGGGCCTCGCGCTGCGCGCCCGAGGGCATCGCGTGCGGGTGATCGTGAACCCATTTTTCGGCCCGCTCGTCGAGCAGGCCGGGCTTGAGTTCATTCCGCTCGGGACCACCGACTATTACCTGCGGATGCTCGATAACCCCGACCTCTGGAAGCCGGTGAAAGGCCCTCGCGCGGTCTTCGCCAGCCTGGCGGAGCTGCATCGCCCCATCTATGAGGCAGTCGCCGCCCATAACGTTCCCGGCGACACGGTCATGGCGTCGTCGATCCTGGCCATGGGGGCGCGGGCGGCTCAGGACAAGCTGGGCATCCCGATGGCGACCATTCACCTGCAGCCCGCCGTCTTCCGCAGCACGGTGAACGCGCCGAAGCTGCCCGG
>JAQGHP010000419.1 GCA_028288775.1 Phycisphaerales bacterium
GCAACCGCCGTCTGCTGTACCAGCAGCGCCGTGCCGAGGCGGGCCTCCGCTTCTCGCCGACCGTTCGTCTCTCCTTCAGCGCCGGCATCGGCTACGGCTGGGGCACGAAGCTCAAGACGGGCTTCGACTTTCGCAGCACCGCCGGGCTTATCGACCTCAGCGATGCGCCGTACGCTCGCGCCGCCCTTGAGTTTCGCTACTGATCGTTGTCTGATACGACTCTGATGGCCGCAGCCCCGTACGACCACGCAATCGACCTCAAGCACGTCGCAAAGATTTACCGCGGCAACATTCAAGCCCTACAGGGCATCGGCATGCACGTGCGCCGCGGAGAGGTCTTCGGCCTGCTCGGGCCCAATGGCGCGGGCAAGAGCACGCTCGTCAAAATCATGATGACCGTCGTGCGCCCCACCCGCGCCGAAGGCACCATCCTCGGCAACCCCGTCGGCGACAAATCCACCCTCGCCCGCGTCGGCTACCTTCCCGAAAATCACCGCTTCCCGCGCTACCTCACTGGCCGCCAGACGCTCGAGTTCTTCGGCGCGCTCGCGAAGGTCGATCGCCGCACGGCTAGGCGCCGGGCCGGCGAATTGCTCGAAACCGTCGGCATGGCCGGCTGGGCAAACCAGAAAGTCGGCACCTATTCCAAGGGGATGATGCAGCGCGTCGGTCTCGCCCAGGCGCTGATGAGCGACCCGGATCTGATCCTGCTCGACGAGCCAACGGACGGGGTGGACCCGGTCGGCCGCAAGGATATCCGCGACGTCATGTCGCGCCTGCGCGAGCAGGGCAAGACCGTCTTCCTCAACAGCCACGTGCTCACGGAACTCGAATCGATTTGCGACCGCGTGGCGATCCTGGTCCACGGCCAGGTCGCCCGACAGGGGACTATCGACGAGCTGACCATCGCCCGCCAGCGCTACGAGGTCGAACTGGCCTGGCAAAACCCCATGGTAGGGCGGGAAAAAGTGCTCGCCGCTCTTCCCGCGGCATGGAGCGCGATCACAACAACGACTCCCGTATCCGCGCCACTGCGCTACCCACCGCCGCCCGGATTACCCGAAAGGTTGGGACTCGCGGGACCGGCTCCTGCTTTGCCCATGCTCGGTTACCCGCAGTTGCCCGATGTGCCGGGGAGGGCTGTGTACCGCACCGTAGACCGCTGCACGCTTCCCGCCGGCCACTGGGCCGAGCTCGACGGCCCCGTGCTCCGCGTGGGCATGACCGATCCCGCGGACGTGCAGCCCATTCTCGACGCCCTGCGCGGCGCAGGGCTGATCGTCCGCCGGGTGCAGCCGATGCGCGTCTCGCTGGAAGACCTGTTCATGGAAGCCGTCAACGGTGCCGCGTTCGGCGGGCGCATCGTGCCCGACCAACGCGCCGCGCCCGGCGCGCACCGCGGTGCGCCCGCGGAGCAGGGGGCCTGCCCGTGACCCAAACCCTCGCCCTGTTCCTCGACGCATATCGCGACCTCAATTCGCGCAAACTCTTCTGGGTGACCCTCGCGATCTCCGTCGGGCTCATCGGCGTCTTCGCGCTCGTCGGGGTGGATGCCGACGGCATCAGCTTCCTCAAGTGGCACTGGAACGTGTACGAGCCGCAGTTCTACTACCGCCAGACCCTCCTGCTGGAATTCGTGATAGGCATCTGGCTGAGCTGGGGCGCGATCGCGCTGGCGCTAATATCCACCGCCGGGATATTTCCCGACCTCATCGCCGGCGGCGCGATCGACCTGTACCTCTCCAAGCCCATGTCGCGCCTGCGGCTGTTCCTCACCAAGTACCTCACCGGACTTCTCTTCGTAGCCCTTCAACTCACCATCTTCTGCACCGGCTGTTTCTTTGTTATGGGTTTGCGGGCACACGAATGGCGGCCGAGCCTCTTCCTGGCGATCCCCTTATTGGTGCTGCTGTTCAGCTATGTTTTCGCCTTCTGCGTGCTGCTCGGGGTCTGGACACGCTCGACGATCGCGGCGCTTTTGCTGGGGATTCTCCTGTGGCTCTCCTGCAGCTTCGTTCAGATCAGCGAGCAGGGTTTGCGCATATTCCGCATCGGGCTGGAGCACACGATCGACCGCACCGAGAGCGAAATCCACGCGATTGACTCCCAGAAGCGGCCCACCGGTTTCTTCAATGTGCAGGCCGGTCTCCTGCGCAAGACGCGCGAAACCAAGGTGGAGAAGCTCGACCAACTTCGCTCCCGGTATGCGACCATCCGGCTCGTTCACAATGTCGCCCGGGTAATCGACGCCGTGATCCCCAAGACGCGCGAGACCAACGATCTGCTCGACCGCCATCTCGTCTCCGATGAGGAAGTGCTAAGCACGCAGGCCTCGCTGCGCCGCGCGGGCCCACCGCCGTTCGACATCGACTACCGCGACCTTTCCGACGCCGACTCGCAGGTCAATCTCGAAGGGCGTCACCGCTCCGCCTTCTACATCCTTGGCAGCTCGCTCGCATGCGAGCTGGTGCTCGTCTCGCTCGCCGCGTGGATCTTCTGCCGTCGCGATTATTGATTGTCACTGCTTTACTGGACCGCGCGAACAATTCCCGCGTAAGACACACTCCTCCTGAGCCCCAACCGGAGGCACCATGGGCCGCCCGCCGCTCCCCGCGCCACTCTCGCGCGCGTTTACGTTGATCGAGCTTTTGGTTGTCGTTGGAATCATCGCACTGCTCATAGGCATTCTGCTGCCCGCGCTCAATCGCATCCGGACGCGGGCGGCGATGGAGAAGCTGGAGTCGGAGTCGGCGCGGGTGGAAGCGCAGCCCATAAGGGCGACGACCGCTCCTGCAGACGGGCCGCCGGCGGAATTGGCCCAGGTCGAGAGCTTCGGCGCTACCGTCGAGCTAACGCCCCGGCTGAGCGTCGGCTCCGCCGACCCCGAATCGATCTACGAGGCCCGCTTTCATGCCGCGGTCTTCGCACGCCAGAGCGGGGCAGGCGAGTGCGAGATCCGCCTCCCGCTGCCTCCCGAGGTCATCTCGCTCTCCGATCTGTCGGCGAGCGTGGACTCCCGCGAGAGCGACGGCCTCGTCCTTCGCGGCGACAAGCTCGTCTGGCGCGGCCGCCTTTCGATGCCCGCCCTCCCAGCGGGAATTGCGGGGCCGAATACTCAAAAAGCCGGCAGCGGCGGGGCCGTCGTCCGCTTCAATTACACCGCCGTCGGCAGGGGCCTCTACACGCTGCGCCTGCCGCCCGGACGCATTCTCGACGACTTCCACCTTGAGCTGAGCACCGTCGGCTCCGACCTGCGCATGCCCGACCTCTCGCTCCAGCCCACCGGCATCACCCGCGACGGCAACCACACGACCTACGACTGGACCTATCGGCAACTGCTCGCCGGCCGGCCCATCGTCATTGACGTCCTGGGAATCGCCCCGGTTGATCGCCTGGGCGAGCTGCGCTGGCTCGGCCCGATCAGCATCGTGCTCCTGGGCGCGCTGCTGGGATTGATCTCCCGCGCCTACAAGCTGGAACAGTTCAACCGCTGGATGCTCCTCTTGATCCTCGGCACCTTCGCCGGCTGCTATCCGCTGATGTATTTCGCGCAGGAATTCATCCCCATCAACGTGGCGGTAGTCTTGTCCGCGACTTTCGTTCTTCTGGTGATCGGCCTGCGCTGTCTGCCGATGATGGGAATGCGTCTGACGCTCTTCGGAATCCTCTGGCCCGCCGCGGGCATTTTGCTGGTGACCATCACTTCCGCCGTTCATCCGAACCTCCAGGGACTTCTGCTCACGTGCGAAGCGATGGGATTCTTCGTGCTGACGATGCTGCTCATGCCGAGGGAGGGGAAAGTGCTGGGTGTTGAGTGCTGAGTGCTGAGGAACGGTCAAGTATTGCGGCGGCGTTCGCAGTCCTACTCTTACTCCCCTCAGAGCGCTCCCAGTGGAGTAAGATTAAGAGTAAGAGTAAGAGTAAGATGGCGCGCCAAATCCTCGTTTTCCTGTCGTTCGTTCGCCGCCCAGCGCCCTACTCTGCACCCCGAGCCGATGATTCGCCGCAAGGACTTCGTGGCGCAGCGGTAGAAGGGGGCCGTCAAGGGAGTCTCTCCCTGGCAGTCCGGCGGATGCCATTTGCACCACAATGCACCAAAACGCACCACGTTCACGATTTTGCCCGACTCCCTCGTGCCTTTGCGGGGAACGCCCCATTACAAGGGCGAGGGGCTCCCGATGAGTTGGGGCGGATCGCCGGGCCAAAGTTCTTCGTCCGTATCGATGCAGCGAACCCTCTCGACCGTGGCACGTCCTCCGGCCGCTTCGATTTCCCGTACCAAAGTGTCCGCTGCAAGCCGGTCGATCGGCCCGGTCACCCGGCGGACGCCGTTAAACGCCACGATCGCATCCGCCGTCGACTGGATCATCTGCGCTTTCTTCTGCAAGACGGCGCTTACCCCCGCCCGGTCGTCGCCGACGTTGATCAGTTCCACGACCCATCCCTCCTTGGTCCGCACTTCCTCCGGCGGATAAGTGCGGGCCTTCGCGACCCCGATCTTCTCCAAAACGCGGAACGCCAGCCTGGCGTCCCCCTTCTCAATGGCCTTGTCGATCGCGGCCGTCGCCTTCCCGGCGAGCGTCGCCAAACGGTCATACGCCGCGTCCACCTGTTCCACCCGCCAGGCGATCAGCGAGCGACGGAAGCTCGGGTCGGTCGTGCGCCAGCGGTACAGCGTGGACCGATCCACCCCCGCGGCCTTCGCCGCCTCCGACATCGTCGCCCCTTCCATGATCGCGATCATCGCCCGGTTCTGAAACGCGTTCAGCGGCTGCATGGGCTCCAGCGCGCTCCCCACCCCCGCCCTATCGCGTTCCTCCTGCTTGCGAAAAATCTCCTCCAAATACGCCCGCTCCTCCGGATGCAATTGCGCTTCCATACCAATCTCCCTTTCAAAGAGGGGGCCAATTCCCCCCGAGGAGATGTTTACGAAAAATCGTGCCCGCAATTCAACATTTACTATCGTCGTTCCCGGTTGAGCAAACCGATTTTCCCATCGGCGACTGCCGCCAACGCGGCGTTGTTGCCGGCTTTCAGGTTGTTGGTGGCGCGGACCTCGAAAATGGGGCCAGCTTTGGTGACGTAGGTAGTGTCGCCGCTGGCGGGAGCCCTGCCTTCAGTTCCCTCTTCCGGAGTACCGGAGGAGGGAGAAGGACCCCGCCGAAACGGTCACGCACCCGAAAATAGCCGCCGAGCGGGGACGGCGTTTGTCACTCCGGAGGAAAACCGCCCCCTTCGCGTGCCGGCGGGTATGATGCGGCGATGTCGAGAAGCCGTAAGCCCCGCTCGGCCGACATAAAGGGGGCCGACATAAAGGGGTCGGGAGTCTTTTCAAAAAAGTTCTGGAAAGACTCCCGACCCCTTTATGCCGTCCCCGCGGTTCAGGCTCATTATTTCTTGCCGATGCAGCACAGGAACTCGTTCCCCCGAATAAATAGTTTCCCATCGGCGATCGCCGCGGATGCGGCGTTGTCGCCGGCCTTTAGGTTGTTGGTCGCCAGGACCTCGAAGGTGGGGCCGGCTTTGATGACGTAGCTGGTGTCGCCGTTGGCGAAGTAGATGCGGCCATCGGACATGGCTACGGGACTGGAGAGCTTGGAGACGCCTTTGGCGTCGGCGGTGAAGAGTTGTTCGCCGGTGGAGAGCTTCCAACAGAGGATCTGGCCCTTGTCGGTGGCACGGTAAACGTAGTCGCCCGAGATGACGGCGGAGCCGTACTGGCTCGGGACTTTGTCCACATGCCATTTCAGGTGCGTGGCGGTGACGTCGCCTTTGCCGGTGGGGTCGACGACCACGGCACGTTCGCCGTTGCCGCTGTCGCTGTAGAGGAGGCCCGAGCCGTAGGCGGGGGAGGAGCCGAACCCGCGGGCTTTGCAGAACCAGATCAGGTCGCCGGTCGCGGGATCGAGGCCCTGCAATTGTTCGGCGGCGGCGACGATCAACTCTGGTTTATCATTCACGCGGATGAGCACTGGCGTGGAGTTGGTGACGGAGACCTTGGGGCGCTTTTGTTCCCATTTCACTTCCCCGGTGGCTTTATCCAGCGCTTGCAGCCAGCCCATGCCGCCGCCTTGATCGCAGAGAAGCAGGAGGGTGTCCCGAAACAGGGCGGGGCTGGTGTCGATGCCGGGGTTGAGTTTGAAGGGGCCGGGACGTTCCTGCCGCCAGAGGATTTTGCCGTCGTAGTCGAGGGCCACCAGCACCGCTGACCCGAACCAGGCGTAGACGGCTTTGCCATCCGTTACGGGGGTGGGCACGGCATAGATCGCGTAGCCCGCGGTCTGCTTGCCGGGTGGCACGGACGTGTTCCACAAGAGTTTGCCGTCCGAGACCTGATAGCAAGCGACGAAGTGGTCGGGAACCTCCTGGGCTTTCTCCTGTTCGCGGGTTTGCTTCGCGGCAGTGGTGAGGAAGAGCCGGTCGCCAAACACGATCGGGCTGGAATGGCCGGTAAGCCCCTTGAGAGAAACCTTCCAAATTACATTCTGCCCCGACTTCCCGTCCCACGTGAGCGGCAAGTCCTTCTCATCGGAGAGCCCAACACCAGTAGGTCCGCGCCAGCCGGGCCATTCTCCCGCGCAGGCTGCAGCCGCGGTGAAGGAGAAAAGCAGGGACAGGCCCAGGAGGCGGAGGGGCGTTACGCGGTGGAAGAATCCGTCCATGAATCACCTCGCAGTTTGGATGTGGCGTCGGAATTATTTACCGGCAATTCCGAAGATCGTTGGGCGGGCGAGGTGACGCTTGCCCGCGTCGGGGGCTCCTGATCGGCGGCGCGGGCGCGGTGGAAGAAGTAAACGGCGAGCGGAGCGCCGCCTGGCATTCCGGAGGAAAACCGCCCGCTCGGTTCGCCGGCGGGTATGATGCGGGGATGTCCAGAAGCCGTCAGCCCCGCTCGTTCAATACGCCCTTTGCGGGAGGGCGTCCCGATCCGCGATCACGGAGGATGCAGGACAGCGTCGGGCGAAGGCGGGCGCGCGGCCGGCGTCGATCGGGAATCGGAGTCGGAGCGGGGGTGACGGTGGTTGTCGCTCTGGCGGTCATCGCGTACTTCATCCTGCGGCACATGGGGGCGCTCTAGGAACACGGACAGTCCGCCTAAAGTCGACGAAAAGGGGTAGGGAGTCATAAATATCCCAAAAAGACTCCCGACCCCTTTAGTCACCGGGACTTAAAGGGGTCGGGAGTCTTTTTGGATGGCGCTGATTGTTCGGCTGCGCGGGTTTAGTCCTTTATCTCGGTCCAGGTCTGGTCCGGGTTGTACTCGGTCATGGCAGAGACGGTTTCGCGGGTGTTTTCGCCGAGATTCTTTTCGTAGACCTTGCCGTCCTTGGCGACGATGAAGGTCATGATTCCGGAAGCGCCGTACTTGTTCGGGCTGGCGATCATGGCGAAGCCTTTGGTCATTTTGCCGTCCACGACGTAGCTCATCGCGCCGCCGGGGGCGGCGGGCCCCTGCGCTTTGAGGATGTGGAAAAGATAGCCCTTGTAGGGGTGCGGCTTATGGTCGGCGGGCCGCGAAGTGGGGTAGCCCTCTGACCGCGCTTCGGCGACGAGCGGGCCCATCGGGCTTAGATCCTGGCCCGGGGCGACTTCCCAGTACAAACCGTCCTTCTTGCCCGGTTGGCTCATGAAGTGCTGCGCGTATTGCGGCACGCCCTCGCCGGTTCGGTCGCGGCTGGCGTATTCCTTCTGGGCCGCGACGTAGGCCCGACATACCGCGATGGCGTTGAGTTCATTTTCACCGATGTGGCGGTTGAGCAATTCCTCGCGCCCGGCGGCGGTGTCGAAGAACCACCCATCGTTCGATTTCACCACGGGAATCGGGAATGGCCAATTCTCGCGGCCCACGCGCAGCACGGCCTCGTTTTCCGTGGGCCGGTCCACGTGCAGATACTCGCCCATCCGCCGGGCGAAGGCGTCCAGGTCGTTGTTCTCCTGCACGCGGTCGCCCGAGAAAACCAGTTGCTGACCATCGTTACCAAAGATTGCGATGAGAGTGCGCCGGTCCCTGGCCGCGACGGCGTCCTTGAAAACTCCCGCGGCTTCCTCGGGCGAAGCGAACATCCGCTGCCCCGGTTGCGGTACGCCGCTCTTTTCCTGGGAGAGGCGCACAATCGCGTCTTCATCCGCGTCCGCGGGCTTTGCGCCGATAGTGCCCGGGTTCGTTTGCGGCGGGGTGTTGCCGCTCGAACATCCGGAAAAGAGCAACGTTGAAATGGTGAGTGCGAAGACGGCGAGGCCGTTGTGAGAATGCCGATGCGGTGTCATGTTTCGCTCCTGGGCGTTTCGATTTCGAGAAGAATGATTCTGGCATCCGATCAATGTCGGCCACGGCTGGCCGAGCCGCGCTGGGCGCTTTGGGCGGCGGACGCGCCGTTTTGATAGCCGCCCATCGCGCCGCCGCGAGTGGGTGCGCTGGGACGGGCTTCGGGCGCGGGCGTTGA
>JAQGHP010000455.1 GCA_028288775.1 Phycisphaerales bacterium
GTCGTTGGTGGTCAGGTGGAGGGCATAGAAGCCGGTCGCGGCGTTGTCCTTGGTGACCGAGCCCATGGTCACGGTCGTGCCGGTCAAGATACTACCATCATTGACGGTATTACCGGTGAGCTTGACGTCGTTGGCATAGACCGTCTTGAAGACCGGCGTCGGGGCCATCACGTCGCCAGCCGGGACGTATTCCGGGTTCATGAGATCGGTGCCACCAGACGTTGCTCCGGCAGACCACATGAGGTTTGCGCCCCAGCCGCCGCCACCATTGTTGAACTCATACTGAATGAGGTATTTATGGCCGGCGGTGAAGAGGACGGGGGCACCGGTGGTGTCGACAACCGGGGCGACGTCAAACGGGCTTGGAATGCCACGGCTGGCGAAGATCTGGTTGTTGTTGAGGGCAACGCCGGTCGGGTTACCATTGACGTCAAGGTGGGCCGCGTCCCAATAGACGACGTTGTTGCCGTCATCGCTGCCCAGATTGAAAGTGTAGTAACCGGTGACGGGGGCTTGGACATAGCCGACCCAACGGCCATCGAAGTTGTCGCCGGCCCCGCTGCCGGGATTGGCGAGAACCTGATTCGCGCCGGTGGCAAACCACTGCGCGGGGGAATTGGGGGGCGCGGTATTGTCGCCATTGGCACCAAAGGGCCCACCGATCGCGACAGGACCGGTCTCGACGCGTTGGAACCCGAGGAGAGCGTTCGGGTCGTCCGCGGTGTGATGGTCTTGGCCGTCGCGGAAGCCGTAGTAGCTCGCGTCCCATCCGTCGCCGCTGCCAACGAAGACAGCCGGGGAGGCGACGGAGTTCGAGACGACGTTACCGGGCGCTTCGGCGCCGGCCACGGAAGTAACCGTGTAGAAGTAACCCTGGCCGACAGCCAAGGCGGGAGCGGTCGTGTCAGTAAAGGTCGCGAGGGTGGGGACGTTAATGGCGGTAAATACCGGGACATTAAAGGTTACGGGCGTGCCGGTCGGATTGCCATTGCCATCGTTGGTCGCGTAGCGCGACACGATATAGCCGCCGCTCGCGGAAGTTCCGGGATCCCAAGTGAGGGCGACAGAGCTGGTGCCCGTTCGCGACGCGGTGACGTGGGTGGGCGCCGGAATCGGGCCGTCGTTGGCGATGACACTACCCGACGAGTTGGAATCGCCGGTTCCATACCCGTTAATGGGAGTGACGCGATAGTTGTAAGTTGTGCCGTCAACGGCGGTATAATCGTTGTACGCGAAGGATGCGACGTTGTTGCCGGAATAGTCGGCGGTGACGGTGGCCAGCGTGCTGAAGGCGCCGAAGTTGGCTTGGCGTTCGATCAAGAAAGAATCGGCAGGGCCGACGATCGACCCACCACCGGTGGCATCCGAGACGACGTTGCTGGTCCAGGTGACCTGGTTTGCTCCATTGCCGGCAGTCGCATTGACATTCTGGACAGCCGGAAGAACGGAATAAACGTTCGCCTTCGGAATAATGGTGGGATTCGCCTGGCCGCTCGCCGGGCCGGACCACCCGAAGTTGGAACCCCAGCCGCCGCCACCATTTTGATAGGTGAAGACGACGTGGTAGAGCTGTCCAGCGGTGAAGGAGAACGCCGCGCCGCTGTTAGTATTGTTGTCTATCGCGTTTTTGGTGCCGTCATTGACGGGAAGCGTGGTGGATCCGACGACAAACGATTCGTTGTACGGGTTGCCAATACCGCGGCCAATCTGCATTTGCTGATCGACAGTGACCCAATTGGGGGCGGTGGGCGTGGCCGCGTTTTCGGCGGCGGCGGTGGTCTCGTCGATGGAGACCTGGACGCCGTCGTCCGTGCCGACCGAGAAAGTCATGGTGCCGCTGTTGGGCACCAGGAGGTAGCCGTCATAGCGGATGGAGTAGTTGTTACCGCCGTTGAAACCCGGAACGCCGGGGGGGCCAAGGGGGTTGGAACCGGCCACGTTGATCGTGGGGGTGATTTTCGAAAAGACGGGCGTGGGGGTCATACCGCCATTGCCAAGGAGCCAATCATTGAGCGGATCGGCGCTGCCGGCGTTCTGGCTGCCGCCACCCTTATTGTTGTAGTAGGCGGATGTCCATCCATCGCCGGGACCTACCGGGGTGGGGTTGACGGTGGAGAGCATTTGCCGATTTTCAAGGCGCTCGTAGGTCGCGAGGCTGGCCCGGCGAACGGCTTCGAGCCGTGCGGCGCGGGACGCTCGGGACGAGCTGTGGGTCGAAACGGACGTGGTGGACTTTCTCCGACGCTGCATCGCTTCCTCCGATCAAAGATATGAACCTGGCAGCGCCAAAAGCGGCACCACCCACAGAGAACGCGGCGCGGACCGGATTACACCGGCCGCATCACACTGTTCTCAAAATTCCGAAACCTACCGACGATTGACAACCGGAGCGGCCACGAGCCGTGCCGGGAAATGAGACAAAATTAAACAAACACTGATTCAGAAATGCCCTCTCGCCCAAGCTTCGCCAAAGCTTCTATCAGTCACACCCTTGAAGCTCGCCCGAGAGCAGAGAGGACCGGGTACTGAACTGATAGTGGCCTTAGCATACCCCACACTGGCAACCTAACGCAACAAAAAAAAAGTAAATTCTGCTTTCAACATATCTCTCCCTATGGCTACGCGGAGGCGGTGCAATTATTGCTTGTTTTCCAGCCCTTTCGATTTGTCCCGTACGCGGGGCGCGGTGCGGAATTTGGAGTGGCACCCAATAATACCCACGAAAATTCTGTTTTTCGGGACGCGCCGCCCGGGGCGAATGGTTGCAAGGAATAATATCGATATAACAATTCATCATAGAGGCGCTCGGGCGGATCAGCGGAGGGTTTTGCCCATAGTCGGGCGCGGAGGAGGGACCCAAGGTTGGCGCGGCACGGGGGTGCCGGTAAGATGGGGAGAGGACCATGGCTGGACCAGTGGACCCTAATATTCTGATCTGCCTGCAGTGCGATCGGCGACAAAAGAACTGCCGGGGTCCGTGCGCTTGCACGGTGGATGGGCAGGACATTTCCGTACATTTCAGGTCGGGCCAATGCCCTCTTGGGAAGTTTGTGAAGCAGGAAACGTCTGCAGCAGGGCAGATTGCCCACGGAGCGGCGGGCCTGGCGAAGGCGGCGCTGGGGATCAACCGGGCGGACGATGCGGCAATCGCCCGCCGGCAGGCGATCTGCAATGCGTGCCCGGAAGTGATTGTGACGCTGGGGATTAGGCGATGCAGGGTGTGCCGCTGTGTTTTGGCTGCCAAGACGGTGAATGCGGACGAAAAATGCCCGCTGGAAAAATGGGGGGTGGAGAACGTGAAGCGTGGGAATGAAACGTGAGACGTGGGAATGAAACGTGAAACGTGAAACGTGAGAAGACGCTGCTTGCCACGGTCTTCTCACGTTTCACGTTTCATCCCCATGTTTCACGACTTCCGGGGGAATTTGCGGTTCAGGAATTGGTAGCTCTTCTCGGCGGCAGTCTGGGGGTCTTCGGTGTGGGTATATAGCTCGACTGTCAGGAAGCGATCATAGTTAATCTGGGTAAGGGCGGTCTTGAGGGTGTCCCAATCAAAAGTGCCTTCGCCGGGGATCATGTGGTAGTGCTTGCGGCCGGGTAGGTCTTCCACATGCATGTTCCAGATCCGGCCCTGCAAGGTTTGCACCGCATCGCCGACCGATTCTCCGATTACGACACTATGGCCGATATCGAGGTTCGCCCCAAAACGGGGGTGGCCGAGGCGGTCGATCCATTCATGCAATTCGGCGACGTACTCCAGAAATAGCCCAGGTTCACATTCGATGCCGATGTTGATTCCCAAGGCGTCGGCGCGGTCGAGGATGGGCCGGATGGACTCGGCGAACTGCGTCGCGGCCTTCGCCGGCGGCATGCCGCCGAGGGTGCGGCCGCTGGTGATGCTGATGTTCTGGGCGCCGATCTGGCGGGCGAATTCCAAGGTCTTGACGATCATCGCGGCCCGGTCGGCCCGGTAGGCGGGGTTGGGGCTGATGAGGCTCGGCTCGAAGTAGGGTTCGGGGGGCGCGTGTTTCCAGTAGCCGAAGGAGCAGTTGGCGTTGACGTTGCTGACGGCGAGGCCGGTCTGGTCGAGAGCTTTGACGACGGAAGCGACGAGCTGCGGGTTAATCAGCGGCGGATAGGCATGGGGCGTGTCCGCAAGGATTTCCACGCCATCGAAGCCGGCGGCTTTAATTCCCAGTAGAGCATCGGTGAGGGGGAAACGCGTGTAGGCGTTGGTGGAGAAGGCGAGCTTCATTGGGGCCGAGTTTCGGGGAGCGGGCGGGGGAACGCAAGGGGCGCGGCCGGGGATGTAAATCTCAAATTTCAGAGTTCAGATTTTCGATCCGGATGACCTTCGGCGGCGGAGTTGGCTTTTCGTACTGGTGAATTGCAATCGACTTCGTGATATGCTCGGCGCTCAAATCGTTCGTCATTTCGTTTCCGCATCGGGGAGGTTTGGACATGTCGGCAGCGCATTTGTACACGGAAAGCGATTCCGTGGTCGCACAGTATGAGAAGTGGTCGTACCCGGCGCCCGTGGACGACCTTTCCGATCCGTCGCTCGCGCGGTACGTGCAGAGCTTCGGGGTTCTGTCGAATCTCGCGCCGATCTATTGGCCCGGCGGGCGGGCGCGCGAGGACCGGGACGTATTGGTGGCCGGCTGCGGGACGATGGCGGGCGCGTGTTACGCGCATTTGAACCCGCGCTGCCGCGTGGTGGGCATCGACATCAGCCGGGCCTCGCTGGCGCATGAGCAGAAGCTCAAGACGCGGCACAATCTTTCCAATCTCACCTTGCACCAATGCCCGGTCGAGGACGTGGCGCAGCTGGGCGCGACGTTCGACTTTGTGGCGTGTCATGGCGTGCTGCACCACCTGCCGGAGCCGGTTGCGGGACTGCGGGCGCTGGGGGAAGTGTTGCGCCCCGATGGCGTGGTTGCGATCATGCTCTATGGGAAATACGGCCGGGCGCAGGTGTACCCATTCCAGGAGTTGTTCCGGATCATTGGGCTCGAGCAGGAGCCGGAGGACGTTGCGGTGGTGCGGCAGACGCTGGGCGCGCTGCCGGCCAATCACCCACTGCAGTTTTATCTCCGCTCCGCCACGGACCTGAAGGAAGACGTCGGTCTCGTGGACACGTTTTTGCATCGACGCGATATTGCCTATTCGGTGGCCGATTGCCTGGGCCTGGTGAAGGACGCGGGGCTTGCGTTTCAGGGGTGGGACCAGAATTATCATTACCATCCCGAGGGATTGTTCGCGGGCGCGCCGATGCTGCGCGAGCGGATCGAGCGGCTGCCGGAGCGGGAGATGTGGAAGGCGATGGAACTGGCGTCGGGGGCGCTGGGGATTCACTTCTTCCACGCGTGCCGGGCGGACCGCGATCCGTCCACGTACCGCGCGCCGTGGGATTCGCCGGCGCTGCTGGAGTGCGTGCCAATGTTCGCGGGAAGGCTGGCGAAAGGGGCATGGGCGGACGGGCGGCCGGCGTGGGCGATGGTGCGCGCGGGGCTGCCGCCGATCGCGCTGACCGAGGCGCAGGCGGCGACGGTTTCGCGGATCGACGGGCGGCGGACGGCGCGGGAATGTGTTGTTGGCGCGGGCGCTACGGGAGACCAAGCGGCGCTGCACGCGTTTGCGAAGAGCGTGTTCGGACTGCTGTGGCGAACGGGGTTTGGGGTGATGCGGCTGACGCCGCGGTAGAAGATCGATTAACCACGAAGGCACGAAGGGGCGCTCGAAGTACCGCGACGCTCAAGCAATCGGAATATTTGTTGGACCGCCAAGACGCCAAGAAGAGAATTCATTTCAATGTAAGTTGGACGGCCGTGTCGGTTCCGCTCTGTCGGTCACCACGCGCGAACACGGGAATGTTCGGCGAAGCCGAACCTACAATGTCCTTCTTCCCTTGGCGCCTTGGCGGTTCAACTCTTCCGTCCCAACTTAAAAAGCGGAGATCCGCGCGCAGAATGTAGCAGGACGAACAGCCCTTCGTGTCTTCGTGCCTTCGTGGCTAATCCCCCATTGATCGTGGTCAGATGAACGCTTCGCGGTAGCGGTCGATCATGGATTTGAGCCGGTCGGCGGGTTGGAGGGCGTAGAAAAGCTCGCGGTCGAAGAGGGCTTTTTCTTCCTGCACGCGCGACTGGGCGCGGGCGAAATGTTGTTCCCACTTCTTTAGCTCCGGCCGCGATTGGGCGGCGGCGAGCTTGTCGTGCAATGCGTAGAACAATGTGGAGCGCTCGCGCGAATTGCGCGGGGCGGAGGCGATGGCTTCAACGAGCTTTGCCTTTTCACCGCCCGCCATCGCGTGCTTGAGGCGGTGGCCTTCCTGTGCGATGCAGGGCAGACACACCCGCGGCTGGCCGACGGCCAGGGGGAAGTAGAGCGTCGCGGTGGTGACGGAGAAGCGCGGGGGCTCGAGGCCGAAGTGCCGGGCGATGAGCTTGTCGAGCACCTGGTCGTAAAGCCCCCCGCCGATGCCGTGGACGAACTGGTCGGCGGCGAGCAGTCGCAGGACGGCGGTGAGAGAGAGGGCGCGGGGCGAGAGGCGTACGCCGTGCCGGCGGAGGAAGAGCATCAGCGCCCCCGCCGCTTCCCACCCGTCGGCGCTTGGGTCGAAACGAAACTCTCCGCCGTCGGGCACGCGGAGGACGAACCCCCCCTGCCCGCGCGCCACGGCGGCGCGGGAGCGCGAGCCGGTCGTCAGGTCGTCGAGCCAGAACGGGACTTCGCAACCTTCCGCAACGCACCTGAGATTGGGCATCGGGCGGCCCGGCGTGCGGATTTTGTTTTCGGTGCGGAATTCATCGAGCGCCGCATTGTAGTCGGCGGAAAATTGATCGGCGCGGGCGAGGATGTGATGCACGAAAACGAGGTACGGTTCCGAGAGGCAAATCGGGGAGACGAGCATCGCGTGGTGCCGCAGGCCAAGGCCCCAGTCCAGCTCGTGGATCGCGTTGGTGAGCGCGGACGGTAACGCCGGGGATTCGAGCGAGAGCCGCCGCAACGAGCGGAGGAAGTCGGGTACGAGCGGCCGGAAGGGCCACTGACCGGCCGCGGTTTGAAAGACCTGCGATACGTGGTCGAGGTGCGCGGGCGAAGGCGCGGGGAGCAGGCCGCTCCATGCGGCTTTGGGATGGGACTCATCGGTGAGCGGGATTGATCCGTCGGGCCAGCGCAGTTGAAGATGCTTGGGCTCGTCCGTGTCCACCGCGAAGTGGACCGCGCGGCCTCCGGTCTTGTTGGCGGCGGCGTCGATCAGCGCGTTTTTCACCCACACGCCCGGGTGGTGCAGCTCGGCCTGGTGGCCGGTGGCGAACAGCGGCGACTGCTCATCTTCATGTCCGAGCCACTGCCGCATCCGCGCGCGGACTTCGGGGAGGGGGACGTTTTGCAGCAGAGTCGATCGCGCGGAGGAAAGCCGGCGGTGGTTTTCCTGCGCATCCGCGAGAAGCTGCGGGGCGGCGGGCCAAATAAGGGTCTGCCCGTCTTCGGTCGGGGCCTTCCATCGGTCGTAGCGCGGGGCGGTTGAGATCATGGGGAAGGCCTGGGGGCGAGGCTACTGGGCACATCCACACGGCTCGCCCAGCGGCTCGCGCCGCGGGCGACAGCCCGATGTCTTGGCGGCGGGCGCTGGGGCGCTGAGCGGATTGTCGCCTAGGCGCTTCATCTCGGCGCGGAGCACGTCCGTGTAGTGCCGCAGGCGGTTACCCGCGTCGTCGAGCTGACCGCCGAAATGGCGCGTGGGGTCATTATAGATTAAGCGCACCGGGATCTCGGTCAGCCGCAGCTTTGCCGACCATACCTGCGGCCAGAGTTGCATGGGGAACGCGTAGCCCGGTTCGGTCAGGCGGAGACTGCGCGTCGCGCTCACGCGGTGGGCCTTGTACCCGCAGAAGGCATCGGTGATGCCCAAGCTGAACAACTCGTTGAGCGTTGTGGTGAGCGTCGCATTGATTCCCCGGCGATCGGTCGGGGGCAGATCATCGTCGCCGCGGGGCGAGAGGTAGCGCGAGCCGCTGATCAGGTCCCAGTTATCGGACTCGATGGCGGCGATGAAATCGGGGATGCGCTCGGGTTCGTGCTGCTCGTCGCAGTCCATAGTGATGACCCAGTCGTAGCCGCGATCGTCGGCGAACTGGAAGGCATCAATCAGGCTCTGCCCATAGCCGAGGTTCGTGGGATGGCGGATGACCTGGATGTCATCCCGGAGGCCGACGATTTGCGGGGTCTGGTCGGTGCTGCCATCGTCAACGACGAGCACGTCGCGGTGAAACGTGAGAACCTTGTCGAGCACGCGGTCAACGTACTTCTGCTCGTTGTGGACGGGGATGGCGATCAGTAAGCGCACTCGACGCTCCCTTCAAGCGATGGGCCGCAAGACTTCATGGAGATCGAAGCCTGCCCGGTACAAACGCCGCGCCAGGCGGCAGGGTTGATAGTAGACCTCGCCGAAATGGGGGTCAATGGTGTACTCTCGATGTGATGCGCGCGAAAGACGAACTGGAAATCCTGTGGCAATCTGAAGACGCCGTCGCCGTGGCGAAGCCCGCCGGGCTGGCGACCATCCCCGGCCGCGATGAGAAGGACTGCGTCCTCGACCGATTGGGTCTGCAACTGGGCCTGCCTTCATCTGGCTCCGCCGACCCGCGGCTGCGCGTCGTCCATCGGCTCGACAAGGACACCAGCGGCGTGCTCCTGTTCGCCAAAAATCTTGACGCCCAGCGCCATCTCTCCAATCAGTTTCAGAACAACACCATCAGTAAGGAGTACGTCGCGCTGGTCAGCGGGAGGCCGCCGGAGGCGGAGGGCGAGATCGACGCGCCGCTCGACCGGCACCCCGCCTCGCCCAAGCGCATGGCCGTGGCAAAGCACGGCGGGCGTCCGGCGCGTACGCTCTGGCGCGTTGAGCAAACCTTCCGCGAGTTCACGCTCCTGCGCGTTTTCCCGAAGACGGGGAAGACGCACCAGATTCGCGTGCATCTGCTGTCGATCGGCCTGCCGCTGGCGATCGACGCGCTCTACCACGCCCCCCGCCCGGGCGTCGCGCCGGGGATTTATCTCAGCGGCTTGAAGCGCGACTACCGCCCGACCCAGGGCGAGTCCGAGCGGCCGCTCATCGACCGCCTCACCCTTCACGCCGAAAAGCTCACATTCGTGGACCGGCAGGGCACGACCGTGGAAGTCGTGTGCCCGCTTCCCAAGGATTTCCGCGCGACGATCAAGCAGCTCGGCAGATGGGGAAATGCGTGAGACGGGAACAGGTGCGGTTGCAATTGCGATTGCGATTGCACGTTACGTA
>JAQGHP010000478.1 GCA_028288775.1 Phycisphaerales bacterium
CGAAACTGGAAATCTCGTATGGGTCAGTATTGCCGACGTCCACCTTTTCCCAGACCGTACCGTGCATGAAATCGGGCACGTCTTTTTTGCCCACGTCTTCGTATCTGGCGACGGGCTTGGGCTTGGGGGTTTCGACACAGCCGGCGAGAAGGCCTAGGCACGCTACTCCGCCGCACAGCCATGCGCTGCGGGGACGGAGGAGGGATCGCAGGGGTCGGTTCATGGGGTGAGCCTCCGGTAGTTATCGGACGAACATTGCGTCTGGCTTGAAGGGGCGTGGGAACCAGGGGACATATTCCAGACGACTAGGGCCGCGGGCACCGGCCCTGATCATTTCCCGTCCAGATCTTGCGCCTGGCCTTTTTCCTCAAATTCCGCCGCCCCCGCAGTCAATTCCTGCTCGTTTCCCTTGGATGCCTTGGGCTTGCGTCCGCGTTTGGCGGGGGCCGGCGGGGCGGTGGCGTCGTCCGCGTTGTGGCCGTTCGAGGCGGCAGCGGGGGCCTTTCCGGGCTCGATGAACAAGCGCCCCTGGCCGGGGATGTCGTAGCGCTGTGCGTCGATCACGGCCCGGGCTTCGTCCACCAGTTCTTCGAGCGTTTTGAACTGTCGATAGACGCTTGCGAAACGAACGTAAGCCACTTGATCCACCCGCCGCAGACGGTCGGTGACCAGTCCGCCGACGAGCGTGGAGGGGACTTCCCGATCGTGGCTGGAGAAGACTTCTTCCTCGACTTCCTCGCAGATTCGGGTTAGTTCGGCCTCGGGAACGGGGCGTTTGAAGCAGGCCCGCTCGAGGCCGGTCAGGATTTTGGCCCGGTCCCACGGAACCCGGCGGCCGTCTTTCTTCACAACGATAAGACGGTTGGGTTGTTCGATGCGTTCGTAAGTGGTGAAGCGTTTCTCACATTCCTTGCAAACGCGCCGCCGCCGAATCGCCCGCCCACCTTCGCAGGTGCGCGAGTCGATTACGTGAAGCATCTCTTTGTCGGCGTTGCAAAAGGGGCAGCGCATTGCCAATAAAAGTAACCGTTTTCGGCAGGAAACGCAAAAGTGTCGGCACTGCGTCATCAGGCGTCTGCCGTTTTCACAGAAAGAGCCCGGCATCCACGTTGAACCGCCCTGCGAGCGTCTTCGCCTGGCTCTTGCTGATTGCCCGCTTGCCGTTGAAGACCATCGAGGCCGCGGATTGGCTGTCGATGACCCGGCCCAAGTCCGCGATGGACATCCCATGTGCCTCCATCAAGTGCTTGAGGGCGGCAAGCGGGGTTACTGCGTCCGTCAATTTGAAGTTCTGTGCGTCATACACTTCCACGAAAGTGGAGATGGCGTCGAGGTAATCCTTCTCGCCCCGGTCGAGGGATTCTTCATCCCGCACCGCCAATGCATTCATCACGGCGACGGCCGCGTCGTATTCGTGTTCGTCGCGAATGGGTCGAAGGGGAAATCGGCGGATCAGCTCAAAATAGCTGTCAGGCTCTTTCAAACGAGATTTTGAAGTTATCCGGCTCATAGTCGTTTTTTCCACGCCTCCTTTGAGTACTCGGCGTGGGTGAGGAAATCGAGTACGTACACCTTGGCCCGGTTGTAGTGGATCGCGGTGAGAAGGCGAAAG
Organism: Phycisphaerales bacterium; assembly: GCA_028288775.1. Classification (GTDB taxonomy): domain Bacteria; phylum Planctomycetota; class Phycisphaerae; order Tepidisphaerales; family Tepidisphaeraceae; genus RYN-428. Next base: position 1,613 of record JAQGHP010000478.1, read on the forward strand.
TCATTTCGGCGTATGTTGAACACCGTCACCGTCTTGCCGCTGCCTACCTTTACCGGGTCAGCACTCGGGTACGTTTCCCGCACGGAATGGATCGAATGCCACGCCGCGAACTGTGCCGTTTTCAGCCACGTGGCGAGCTCAGAAGCCGCTTTCGGATGCCTTTGCGACGCCGACATGATGGCCTTCTGAGTAATCACATGCACGATATATCACATTATGTGATGTATCGGCTTCGGAGTCAAGCGACGCTGACAAAAGACTGGTTCCCCCGCTACACTTCCCCCGCAATGGTCGAAAAATCGTTTCTCGTTCAGAAGTTCGCCAAGCTGTCTCTCGGGATGTACACGGTCATCGGCTATAGCGTGGCCGGGGAGGAGACGGTCACGCAGATCCCCGAGCTCAACGTCTGCTTTGACGTCGGCCGGGCCCCGTACTTCGCGCTTACCAGTGACATCGTGTGCATTACCCACGGGCACATGGACCACATCGCGGGGCTGCCTTATTACCTGTCGCAACGATACTTCCAGGGCATGAAGCCGGGGACGGTGCTGCTGCCGCGGGAATTGGAAGCGCCGGTCGATGCGATGATCAAAAGCTGGCGCGGGATCGAACGGCAGAGCACCCCTTACACTCTCGTGCCAATGTCGGCGGGGCAGATGTACCAAGTCCGAAAAGACTTCGCCATCCGCGCCTTCGCCACCCATCACGGCACGGTGAGCCTTGGATATTCGCTGGTGAGCGTACGCGAAAAGCTGCGACAGGAATTTGTCGGAAAGACCGGGCCGGAACTCGTCGCCCTGCGCAAGGAGGGCGTGGAAATTCAATATCGCCTCGAAGTCCCGCTCGTGGCTTTTCTTGGCGACACGACGGCCGGGGCCGTCTTCGATCACCCCGACGTGCAGAATGCCGAGATTCTGATTACCGAAACCACCTTCTTCGATCCGACCCACAAGCAAAAGGCCAAGGCCGGCAAGCACCTTCACGTGGACGCGCTGATTGAACTGCTGCCGAAGCTGAAGAACAAGTGGATCATCATTTCGCACGTCTCCCGGCGGACGGGCGTGCAGCGGGCCAAGCGCGTGCTGACCAAAAAGATCGGCGCCGAGCGGATGAAGAACATTCTGTTTCTGATGGATTTCGAAGGCGCGAAAGACGCCGGCGACATCGACGAGGCGGGCCCGCCGCCCGAGGACTCGGTGGAGTAGTGATGAAGATTTATCTCGCCAGTCCACTGGGCTTCTCTGAAGTGGGCCGGGCGTTTTACACACAGGCGCTCATCCCTCTGGTCGAGCGCCTGGGGCACGAGGTGCTCGACCCGTGGAAGCTGACGGACGCGGCGGAGGTGGAGGCCGTCCGCCGAATGCATTATGGCTCCGATCGGCGGGACGCCTATCGGCGCCTCAACGCGCAAATAGGCGAAGCCAACGCCCGCGCGATCGACCGCTGCGACGCGGTGCTTGCGGTGCTCGACGGCGTGGACGTCGACAGCGGCACCGCCGCCGAGATCGGGTACGCATGCGCGAAAGGCAAACCCGTCGTCGGATACCGCGGCGACTTCCGCCTGTCGGCCGACAACGAGGGCTCGATCATCAACCTCCAGGTGGAATACTTCATCCGCGCCAGTGGCGGGAGTATCGTAGAGACAATTGTGGACGTCGCCGGTGCGCTGGCACTTTTGAAGAGGAATTGAACGCAGAGGTGCGGAGGCGCAGAGGAAGAAACGCGGAGAAATGCGGGCGAATGGATGTTCGCTTAAACCCTTAAACCCTTGATGTCCCTCCCCCACACGGCCGATGAA
>JAQGHP010000516.1 GCA_028288775.1 Phycisphaerales bacterium
GAAACTCGGCGCATCGCAATATATCGATAGCCAAACCTCCGACCCCGCCGCCGAGTTGCAAAAGCTCGGCGGGGCATCGGTCGTCCTCGCCACCGTCACCAACGGCGACGCCATGAGCGCCACCGTCCCCGGTCTCGCCCCGCACGGCCGACTGTTGGTTTTGGGCGCTGCCGACAAGCTGGAGGCGTCGCCGCTGGTGCTGTTGAGCGGCCGCCGCCTGATCGAAGGGTGGTACTCGGGCACATCAATCGACAACCAGGACACGCTGGCCTTCAGCGTGCAAACGGGCGTGCAATCGATGAACGAAATCTACCCGCTGGAGCGGGCCGCCGAGGGGTACGAGCGGATGATGAGCGGCAAGGCGCGGTTTCGCGTGGTGCTGACGATGTGAGCGTGAGGCGGGGGACGTGGAACGTGAAACGTGAAACGTGAAGACGTGAAACGTAATCACTGCGGGCGAGTTGTTCTACGCTCCGCCTGTGAGCGTCGGCACTAAGCTTGTCGATCGTTCTGATCGATCGTGCGCGATTGGCATTTTGTGGTGCAGGCTTTCAGCCTGCCTTTGCAGCCTGAAAGGCTGCACCACAAGCGCACGCACATTTAGCCTACAATCGCCCCATGAACGCACTCTGGCATCGGGCGGTAGCATCCCTTCACTTCGACCCGCTCACCCTCTTCGGCCTCGCGGCGGTCAGCGCCATGCTGATCTTCTACACCCTGGAAGAATCCGCGCCGATCTACACGCTCGCCTTCGCCGGGGCCTGCTTCATGGGGTCGGCCTACGGCTTCCTGCAAGGCGCGTGGCCGTTCGGGATTGTGGAGGGAATCTGGGGCCTGGTCGCGATCCGCAAATGGGCGCGGTCGCGGGGCGGTTCGCCGCGATGCGACGCACGCTAGTCACGCCGCGCTCGCTTTACATCGAAGTTTGGACGCGCGGCCATTGAGGTCATTTGTAATCCGGCTCCAGAGGCCTGCTCACCTCGGCAAGGCAGCGCCCCCCCCGTTCATCTCCCCGCGAGGAACACGTCCTTTATGCTGAACGGGGTATTGTGGCTGGTAAAGCCAACTTTCACACTTGACGTTTTCGTCATGGGCATGATCAGGTCGCAGGTGCCGACAATTTCGCCATTGTATGAATAGGTGATTTTATCTTCCGCCACCTGAACGCGCATCGAGGCCCATTCGTCCGGATGGGTGACGGTGCCGCCGATCCGCCTTTCGCTCTTGTGCTCGACGAAAATACCGCTGTCGCCATTGGCCCAGTGGCCGCGGGAGAAAAAATATCTCTGTCCGTCAATTTCCAAAGCGGCCATCTGGTACCACTTCGCCTTGATGGAGAACCCGAATTCGAATGACTGAAGGGTTTCGGGATCGGTAAGCCAGACGTACTTGCCCGGGTCGTCCGCGGATTCGGCCGTTCCGGTAATCGCATCGCCGTCAAGATGGAAGGTCTTGTTGGGAAAGGTGAACCGTGCGGCGATTTCATTGGGCTTTAAGATGCGGGCGGCGGACCCGTTTCCATTTGCGACGGCGGCCTGGGCGGCCAGACGCCTTTCCACCTTCACTTTGTCCAGGCCGGTGAGTGCCGGCAGCGCCTCGTTGTACAAAACCGCCGCCCGCTGCCCAATGCGCCTTTGGGGCAGGCCCTGCTCCTTCGCGGCGCGATCCCACCATAAATCGGCCAACGCGGCCTTCGCCTTCGCATCGTCCGTCGCAACAATTTCCTGCCCGGCTATCGACTTCAGCGGCGCATCCGCGCCGCGGGCGAGCAACGGAAGCCCATTCTTCCAGTCACCGATAACGAAGCAGCGGTACCTGCCCACGACCAGATTCGCTTCCGGATCGGCGGGGTTCTGGCCCAACGTCGCCAGTGCAAGTTTCTGCTTGTCGAACGCGGTTTTGGCCGCGCGTATTTCGCCGGCGCGGGCGCTCGCCCATTTAAGCGCCGCCGCGTCGCCCAATGATCTTGCCGCGGCGACTTGCAGATCGGACAGTCGCCTTGCGACGTCGTGGCGTTCCTGCGCCACCGCATCGTCCATGGCTAAGTCGCAGCGCTCGAAGAAGGCCTTGTGGTCGGACTTGGCCCGCAGGGCGGCTGCGGTTTTCGTCAACAGGTCGGCTGCCGCCGCCGGGGCGTCGATCTCGAACCGTGCGGAGAGTTGATCGAGCGCCGCGAAAGCCGTCCGGGCATCGCCCGCCTGGGCGGCGAGGTCCTGGGCCTCGGAATACAGCCCATACTGCTCGGCGTCCTTCTCCTTCGATTCTCCCGCCAGGCGAATCAGCTTCTTCGCCAGCGCCGTTTTTTCTGCCGAAGAACGGGCCCCGGCGATTTCGTCCTTGTACACCTGTCCCACAAGTTTCAACTCTTTGGCCTGTGCCTTGGAGTCGGGCGGCGCGACTTTGGCCGCGGTGTCTTCCGCCAATGCACTCGACGCGCAAAGACCGACGGCCACCCAGGCGACGGACAACCGAGTCACAGCGCGCCAATTCATTTCCGGTCTCCAGAAGGGAAGCAAAATACCTTACCAGAGCGCCCGCCGGGCAGGAAGTACAAACCGCTTCACCGCGAAAATCGCTTACGGATCATTGCTCGTGAATTTCTTCGGTATATCGGCCGCGGGCTCGTCCGAATTTCCCCACGTTTCCAAGACATACGCAACCATGTTCGCCACGAGCTTGTAGCTCTGGGCGCTATACCCGCCGCTAAGCACTACCGCGGTTGGGATGTGCCGCGATGTCAGCTCTTGCAGCACGAAGCGGTCGCGCTCCAGCACGCCGGCGGCGGAGACGTTGATGCCGCCCAGCCTGTCGTCGGTGAAGACATCCGTGCCGGCGTTGTAGACGGCCAGCCGCACATCGCCGCCCCGCGTTACGGAGTTCAGGAACACGGGCAGGCGGCCGCGCAACGCGGCGAGGTAGTCGGCCTCGGCGCAGCCGAAGGGGAGGGGGACGGCGCAGTCGATCCGCCGCTGGGCGCGGGCGTCCATCGGGAAGATGTCCTCGTTGTATTGATCGTAAATGAACACGCGGCTGTCGCCGGCGAACGTGCGGCAGACGCCGTTGCCCTGATGCGCGTCGAGATCAACGTAAACGACCTTGTCCTTCTCCCCGAGACGGCCGGATTGCCGCAGGGTATGGACAGCAAGGCCCACATCCGCGTAGGTGCTGAATCCGTGGCCGTGATCGGGGCTCGCGTGGTGGTAGCCGCCGGAAAGATTCACGGCCAAGCCATGATCCATCGCCTCGCGGGCGGCGAGCAAAGTGCCCATCGTCGCCCGGCGCATCGGCCGCAGCACGCAACGATCGGTCACCCACGCCGGCAGGCGGCTCACGGGCGGGACCTCGAGCACGCGGGCCACGAACTTCGGATCGCGCAGCCGTTGCAAATATTCCGGCGTGTGCAGTTGCAGCAGCTCCGCCCGACTGACCGGCCGCGGCGGCCTTACCCAATACCGATCCAACCCGCGGCCGAACCGCTCCCGCAACACCTTCCACGCCCTCCCATACTTGCGGCTGTCAAATGGATGCAGCCGCTCAAGCCCGAAGAACCCGATGTTGTACCGCGGGCTATAGACGATCCGCGGCGTCGGCGGTTTGGGCGTCGCTCGCGCCTGCGATCCGGTCGGCTCGCTCGCCGGGTTGTCCATTCCTCGAAGGTATCGCATCGGCGCGGCGCGGTACACCCCAGCCCGAAGGCGGCCTCGCCACTTCACCCTCTTGTATCGCATCCGTGCGACGTTTAGCATCTTCCCCTCGCGCTGCACTCGGCCGCGCGCTCCCGTCGGGCTTCACCTTTTTAAGGGGATTCGCATGTCACAAACTCAGACCGTCACTTGCGGGCATTGCGGCGCGGGGTATCCGCTCGCGCACGAATACCTCGTGCTCTACGGCGGCCAATCCACCCTCTGCACCCAATGCAAACAGCCCTTCCTCATCCCCTCCCCGCCAACGCCCGGCGCGGGGCCGCCGCCGGTGCCGGTGTTGGCTTACTCGGGGCCGGTGTATGCCCCTGCCGCGGGGGTCTGGCGCGACGGCAAGCACATCGTCGCCGTCAAGGGTGCGGCGTTGCCCGGCACCTGCGTCAAATGCAACGCCCCGGCGGACGGCCCGCCGATGCGCAGGACACTCTATTGGCATCACCCCGCGCTCTACGCACTCATCTTCGCCGGAATTCTCATCTACGCGATCGTCGCCCTGATCGTCCGCCAGAAGGGCGACATCTCCCTGTGTGTCTGTAAGAAGCACCGTTCCCGCCGCAACTATGCGATCCTCATCGGGTGGGTGGGTTCGCTGGGCGGCCTCACGCTGATCATCTACGGCGCGAACAGCAATATGGCGGAAGTGTTCATCCCCCTGGGAATCATCCTGTTCCTGGGCACGCTCATCGGCGGCATCATCGGCGCGCGCCTGCTCTCGCCGACGAAGATCGACACCCAATACCTCTGGCTCCGCGGGGCCGGCCCCGACTTCCTCAACACCCTCCCCGATGCCCGCGGCCCGGCGACCGCTGGGGCCTGAGCGCGTCCTCTGCCACGCATCCCACGCGGAAAACGGAAGCCGCCATGTGGCACAGCCGCCCTCGGCTGTGATTCCGCCGCAGGCGGAAGATGAAGACACAGCCGGGGGCGGCTGTGCCACATGGCTGTGATTCCGCCGCAGGCGGAAAGAAAAGACACAGCCGAGAGCGGCTGTGCCACACGGACTGTGGTTCCGCTGTAGCCGGAAACAAAAGACACAGCCGGAGGCGGCTGTGCCACACGCTGCTCCCGCGGAATTGCCTGGACATTCCCTGCTTTGGCCTTATAGTGATTTCGGTTGGTCCGCTGATCGAATCAGATTCCGCCGCAGGTTTGTTTCTGCCCGCTGTCTCTTTTCCTTTTCGCCCTCCTACCTTTTTGGGCCGGAACGCCGGCCTCTTTCACCAGACCTGGAAAGTAAAATTTTGGGTCTATCGCCCATTCTCTAAAGGAGAAACCCATGGGTAGGAAACTGTATGTTGGGAATCTGAGCTACGACGTGGACTCTTCGGCCCTGAGCGCGTTGTTCACCGCGCACGGCACCGTCGATAGCTCGCAGGTCATCACCGACCGCGACACCGGCCAAAGCAAGGGCTTCGGCTTCGTCGAAATGGGGACCGACAAGGAAGCGCAAAACGCCATCGCCGCCCTCAACGGCCAGGACCACGGCGGACGCGCCCTCACCGTCAACGAAGCCAAACCCAAAGAAAACC
>JAQGHP010000600.1 GCA_028288775.1 Phycisphaerales bacterium
AACGGCGAGATCAACGACACGCTGGTCGATTTCAGCGACGAATACGGCTTCAACGCCGAAAGCGAATATCAGCTAAGGGCAAGTTCGACGCTTTGAACCATGGGCCGTATATCGCCTCGCGCATGAACCCGGATGAATTGAATGCAAAGTGCAAAATGCAAAGTGCAAAAGTCAAAACGAAAGGCACACAACCGGCGGCATCCCCTCCGACCGCTCCTCATTTTGACTTTTGCACTTTGCATTTTGCACTTTGCATTCAACCCCTAACCGCCAGATAGCAGGACAGATGTCATGAGAATCAAGGATCCTCTCAGCGAAGGCGAAGAGCCGTTCAACCTTGTGCCGTTGACGGACATGGTTTTTAACCTGCTCATCTTCTTCATGTGCGCGACGACCTTCGCGCAGGTGGAGAAGGACCTGGCGGTGCAGTTGCCCAAGACCTCGTCGTCATTTGCGCCGATGTCTGCGCCGCCCAAGGACCTGATCATCAACATCAAGCAGGACGGGACGACCGTTGTTGGCGGGAAGACCTATGACAACGCCAAGCTGGGCGAGCTGATCGCGGGTGCGGCCAAGCGCAGTCAGGACCAGTCGGTGATCATTCGTGCCGACGAGCGGAGTGTGATGCGCTACTTCGCGGCCGTCACGCAGCTTTGCAAAAAGGCGGGTATCAAGCAGGCCAAGATCATGTACCTTGACGAAGCCGGGAAGCCGGCTCCGGGGAACTGAACGCCGACAGCCGCTCGGGAAGGAGCGCGTATGGACGCGGAAACAAATGGTCCCAAGCGTCGATGGCCCGGCCGCATCGCGATCTTCATCGTCCTCCTGCTCATCGCGGCGGGGGGCTGGTGGGTGGCGAACCGAAAGGTCTGGACCGACGACCGCACCATTCACGTCGCCAGCAGCCAGGCCAAGGTGCGCGAGGTGCTGTGGGACGCGCCAAAGCCCCTGGGTCCGCAGTTCGACAGCGATTCGCAGCAGTACGAGCCGTCCGTCTCACCGGATGGGACCGAGCTCTATTTCGTCCGCGGCAAGCCTGGGAAAAACGCCGACATTTACGTCAGCTATCGCCGCAATAACGCGTGGACGACCCCTGAGCCGTTAACGGCCGTCAACAGCCCGTACGACGACCTCGGCCCGCGCGTGAGCGCGGATGGAAAGCTCCTGTTCTTCTACTCCGACCGCCCGAGCGGTTTCGGCGGCTACGACATCTGGGCCTCCCCGCGCACCGCGGAGGGATGGGGCGCGCCGATCAACCTCGGGCCTACGGTCAACAGCGAGTTCAATGAGTTCACGCCCGATCCCACGCCCGATGGCAAGCATTTGATTTTCGCGACGAATCGCACCGCAGCGAAGCGCGAGCAAGCAGAGCCCTGGCGCGCCACGATCCGTGAGAACGGCGCTGGCGACTACGACTTGTGGATCGCGGATTTGGACGAGGCGAAATCACGGCCCGCGGAAGCGGCCAGCCCGGCGACGCAACTTGAACGTGACACGGGCGTCCCGCCCGTGCCAGGTGCGCCAAACGTCGGTGAATTGGAGGGTCCACAATCCCCACGCAGCCAGCACGGGCGGGACGCCCGTGTCACGTCAGAAGATTCACATCCCACAACGCAGCCCGTGCCAACCGTCGGGCCGACGACCCGGCAGGTGCTGGACAGCGTCCGGGCCGACGTCGAAGAATTCGTCCACCCGACCACGGCCCCCGCTACGCAGCCCGCCGTGCAGGCGCTCTTCTTTCAACCCGCCCGCGAAATTCCCGGCATCAACACGACTTTCGTCGAAGGTGCGAGCTGCATGTCGCCCGCCGGTGATTTTCTCTACTTCTGTTCCAACCGGCCCGGCGGCTTCGGGAAATTCGACATCTGGCGCAGCCGGGTCAGCCCGGAGTGGAAATTCTCGGTTCCAGAGAACCTCGGTCCGGAGATCAACACCGCCGACAATGAGACCGACCCCGCCCTGGCGCTCAACGGCTATCGCCTGGTTTTCAGCTCCGACCGCGGCCCGGCGGGTGGCCGCTATGCGCTGTTCTCTTCCGACTCGCGCGAGGTGTATTCCCTGCATCAAGGCCCGAGGCTCCCGCAGGCCAGCCTTAACTTGTGGCTACTCATCGCGTCGATCATCCTGCTCGTTCCATTGCTGCTCTTCCTCAAGGGATGGGACGACAGGCACATGGGCCTGCTGCAAAAATGTCTGCTCATTTCGCTGCTTGTCCACGTGCTGCTGACGTTCGTGCTCAGCTTCCTCTCGGTCGTGGCGAAGAATTATCCGCAGGTCGGAAAGGATCTGGGCATCGAGGCGGTTGTCAGCCTGGTCGCCCCGCGGGATGTGGAAATCGGCGTGGAGATTCGCCGCCAGTCAACCTCCGACCTACCCACGGCTGGCGCGCCGCCCGCCGCCCAAAGACAGACGAACGCGCCGTTGGAAACCGCCATCGTTCCCGGTCCGGTGGACGTCACCATTCCCCAGACGCACGTGACGCCCGGTCCCGTGGCGCTGACGTTCGAGCCGCCCAAGGCCGTGCCGTCTTCCGTGAAGGCGGAATGGGTCGCGCCGGCTCCCGTTGCTCCGCGGAACGACGTGCTCGATGTTCGTGTCCGCGCTCCGCAGGCAGTGAGCCAGGAGGAGGCCGCGCCGAAGGTGGCGGCGGTTGCGCCGTCGATCGACCGCGTCATGCCCAACATTCCGCAATTCAGCCCCCAGGCCGTCAAGACGGACGCCGCTCCCGCCGTCCGGCCGGACACTTCCGCGTCCGCGCCTCCGACCGTCCCCGGCCCGTCCATGAAGCCCAATCTGCCGTCCGAGCAGCAAACCGTAAAAACGGAAGTCGCCGCCGACATTGCGCCCGATCTGACCGTGAAAGGCCCGCAGGTGCAGTCGCGGCAGGTTTCCGCGCCGGCGCCGGACATCTCAACGTCAGCGGACGTTCAGCCGAAGCTCGACCGGCAGCAGGCGGCCTCGGCCGCGAATATCCCTGCTGAAATCGGCAACACGCCGGGGATTCCCAAGGCGTCGGCCGACGCGAGCAGCCTCGCCCCCGCGCCGACTGCGGCAGCAAATATTGGCATCAACAGCCCGGCCGATATGCTGCCGGCACCCACGGTCGCTACCGGCGCGGAAGGCCCGAGCGTTGCGATCATGCCTGCGCCGGCCAGAGCCGTGGCCCCGGAAAACTCGGCCGCGCTCGCGGGCGCGGGGGAATCCAAGGCGGCATCACCCGGTCCGCTCTCTACAACTGGCCAATCCGCCGCGCAGTTGGGTCCGATACAAATCGCCACGGCTACCGCGCCGATCAGGCCGGGAGCCGAACCGACACCACAGCGGGGTATCGCGGCAGCCGGTTCGTTCAAGTCACCCGTCATGCCGACGACGCTCCCGGCGGACGCCGTTGCCGCGGCGACGGGAGCCGCTTTCGACGGACCGAGTGTTGGGTTGATCGTCCCGCCTCAAGCTCAGCGCCATAGCGCCGCCGACCCGCAGATCGCCACTGCGATTTCCGTGGGATCGGGACCGGCGACACGCCCGGCTGATACGATTGCCGTCGGCAGCAATCAACCATCAGCAGGAAATCCCGTTCAAATTGCGATGGCGACCGGCGCGGCAAAGCCCGACGAGGTGTCGTCGCTCGTCTCTGCGCCGGCGGTGGGCCCGCGTATCGGCGCGCCGCTCCCGGCGACGCCGCAAGCCGCGCCCTCTGCCGCCGCGGCAATCCCGGGCGCGCTCGAAGGCCCGCAGATTGCCCTGCATTTGCCGGCCGCCCAAGTCGCCGTCGGAGGCGGAACTCCAGGCAGCGGGGTCGATGTGCCTGCCTCGCCGGAGATCACCGCCTTCTCTTCCCGCCAGGCCCTGCATGGCACCGAAGGCGGGGGGGCGTCGAAGAACGTGTACAACGATGTCGCCGCCCCCGTTGCGCCGGGCGGAACCCGGCCCGGCATCGGTGCGGGCAAAGGCCCGGACCTTGTCCCCGTCCACCCGCGGCCGACTCAATTCACCTCCGCCTCACCCGACATCTCCATTTCGCCGCTGCCCGGCGATCTGGGTCCCGGCAGGCTCGCCGCGCCCGATTCGCCCTTTCACATGCGCGCCCCGGAAGTTCGCAAGCCGCTCATCGAACAGATCGGCGGCACGAAGGAATCCGAAAACGCCGTCGATCGCGGCCTCGCCTGGCTCGCAAGCGTTCAAGACGATGACGGGCATTGGGGCTATATTCCCGACGAGTCCCGCGCCCGCCGTCGCCAGCGCAGCCAGCACGACATGGGCCTGACCGGTCTTTCCACGCTCGCATTCCTCGCCCAGGACCACCGCCCCGACAAGGCCGGCCCGTACCGCCAGACGGTCGGCAGGTCGCTCGATTACCTGCTTTCGCAGCAGCTTCCTGACGGCGACCTCCGCGGCCCGACGCCCGGCGGAAGCTCCGATCAGGCCAACCTATACGACCACGGCATCGCAACCCTCGCCATTGGTGAAGCCGCCTTGATGACCCGCGACCCGCGCTACGTCGAAGCGACCCTCCGCGCCGCGCGGTTCATCGTCGCCGCCCAGGACGACGCCACCGGCGGCTGGCGCTACCTGCCCAAACAGGCCGGCGATTCCAGCGTATTCGGCTGGCAGGTCATGGCGCTCCACAGCGCCGAGCAGCTTGGATTCGAGATCCCCGACTCCACACGCCGCGGAATGCTCAAGTTCCTCGACATCACCAGCAGCGGCCGCCACCACATGCTCGCCGGCTACCTCCCGCGCGGCGCGCCGACGGCCACGATGACGTCGCAAATCGTCTTCAGCAGGATGTTGCTGGGCCAGCAGCTCAACGAGGCGGAGATCAAGGAGGCCGGCGACTTCCTCCGCCGCCAGCCGCCCGATCCGAACGACGCCGACATTTATTATTGGTATTACGCGTCGCTCTCGATGCAGCAGATGCAGACGCCCACGTGGAAGGCATGGAACGAGCAGACGCGCGACCTGCTTATCCGCATGCAGCACAAGGACGGCGACCACGCCGGCTACTGGGACACCAACGTCCGCCGGGGCGACCGCGGCGGCCGCGTTTTCACCACGTCCATCGCCACCCTCACGCTCGAAGTCTACTACCGCTACATGCCCATGCAGAAAGTTGCTGAGCAGCAGCTCCCCAACGTCGCGCCCGTACAACCCAAACCAACGGACGTCGCCGACGACCGGGTCCTGCGCCCCGCCGACCAGCGGAAGCCGCAGAGGGATAAGCGGTATTTGGAGCCGAACTGACACCGCGGCGCGATCGATCCCTCCGGTCGCCGCTCCCTCGTAGTTGGGGGAAAGGGTGAGGGTGAGGGGCGCGGGCCCTAGTCGCGGTCACAACGAGAAAGCTCCTTCGTGGCACGGGTTTTCAACCCGTGCGGAATGCGCCGGTCTGAAGGTCCTTTTGATTTCATCGCATCGAGCACGGGTTGAAAACCCGTGCCACGATGGGGGCCTTTCTCCGCGGTGGATTCAGGCATGTAGGGTGGGTGTACCCGCCCACCGTTCCTCGACTGATCGAGCGTCAAACGGTGCGCGAATGCGCCACCCTATAGGGTTGCAAATGCCGCAAGGCGAGAGAAAGGGGAAGTAGTGCCCGAACCTCGTTGGAACACGCATCGCGGCGACGAGTGGTGGTGGTCCGGTGAAACACCATTGGCCGCTTCATTGGGCGGAACGACGTTTTGTATTGACGATCTATTTCGAGGCAGCGGCGAACAGCTCTGGCAAGTCCTGTCCGCCGCCCACGCACAATTTCCGAATTGCCAAATCCATTGCAACTACGATCATCGCGTTCGCGGTCTGCTCGAAGAACTGCAAGAGAACGGCCTTCTTCGCTGGTCGGACGCAGGCAACCCCCATTCGCACTACGCGCGTATCCAATTCGATGTTTCGTAGGGACCGCACCATGAACACGGCGGAGGAAAAGAGGCTCAAAGTTAGGAATGGAATGGCGCTCCAAGCGGCAACTGTTCCTACTCATACTCCTAATCGGCGGTACCTTTCCGCTTCGGTTTGACTGCCGCCCGAAACTGCCCCGGCGTTTGGCCCGTTTCGCGCTTGAAAACCACGCACATGTACTCCGGGTGCGTGTAGCCCGCCAACGCGGCGATCTTCTCCAGGGGCAGATCCGATTCGGACAGCAGTTCCCGCACGCGCTTGAGTTGGACCGCCCGGATTTCCGCCTGCGGACTGCGGCCAAGGTACTGGCGGAAGCGGCGCTCCAGCAGGCTGCGTGAGAGGGGGGCGTGACGGAGGACGTCCTTCATGCCGCACCCTTCGCAGGCACGCTCGCGGATGAAGCGCACCGTCGCGGCGACGACCGGGTCGTCGATCGCCAGCACGTCGCTCGATTGCCGCGTCATCACGCCAAGCGGGGCGACGAGCATCGGCTTGGTTTGGGGGCGGCCGCCGGCCATCAAGGCTTCGAGCAGCGCCGCCGATTCGTAGCCGATGCGCTGCGCGTTGGAAGCGACGCTCGACAGGGGCGGATGGCAAAGGTTGCACAGCACGGTGTCATCGTCCACGCCGACCACCGCCACGTCCTCCGGCACGGCGAGTCCGACGCGCTGGCAGGCGTCGAGCACGTGCTGGCCGCGCATATCGTTGCACGCCATGACCCCAACCGGCCGCGAAAGGCTGGTGAGCCAGCGGGAGATCTGCGCCTGCTCGCGTTCCCAGGGGTGCGCTCCCGGACCTGTCCAGGGCGATTCCCAGATTTCGCAGGGCGGCAGGCCGCGCTCGGCCAGCCGGGCCATGAAGCCCTGCCGCCGACCGACGGCCCATGCCTGCTCGCTGAACCCGCAGTAGGCGAAGCGCGTGAACCCGCGCTCCAGCAGATGGTCGGCGGCGGTAACGCCCATCGCGTGATGGTCGGATTCGATGCGCGGCGCGCCCATCGGCGGCCCCTGGTCGCTCAGGTCCACCAGCGGGATCTTCGCCTTCGCCAGCATCCGCGCCAGTTGCGGGCTGGTCTTGCGGCAGATCACCCCGTCGCCCCGCCAGTTCCGCAGCCATGGCGGGGGGGACGACCAAAGCTCCCGCTGCTCCAGAAACACCGACCAGGGCTGGTGCGACCGCAGGTACCGCGTGATCCCCTGCAAGATCTGCCGCCCGTAGTGAATGGACGTTTCGACGATCAAAGCGACATGCGGGCGGTCGGCCATGGCGTGCTACACTATTGCAGGGTGTTACAGAACTCAATCGGAACGGGAATCGCATCCGATAGACGCGGCACCGTTAGTCGACGAAAGACTACCGATTCGCGGTGGTTCGACGGGTCTCATTTACCTGGCGACTTCGGAGCCGGGCCGTGTCGGCCCGGTCGGAGCGAAGCTCCGAATTACTCCCTCTCCCTCGTACTCGGGGGAGAGGGC
>JAQGHP010000608.1 GCA_028288775.1 Phycisphaerales bacterium
CCGCCGCCCCCAGGCGCTCCAGCTCGCCCGCGACATCGGACAAATGCCCGGCGGACATGTTGGCGGCCGCGCCTTTGACAGTATGCGCCGTCCGCGTAAACACCTCACGGTCACGTCGCGCCAGACTTTCGTGAAGCGCATCCACTTGTGTCGCCAGTTGCTGCTCGAACTGCGCCAGGAGCCGCTCGGCGAGCGACGCCTTGCCTCGGCAGCGATGCAACAATGACTCGGCATCGATCGGGAGTTCCGGGCCGGTTACCGCATTCACTGCCTGCTGCGGCTGCGGATTGTGCGAGAGTTGTGGATCTGCGTGATGCGGTTCCATGCCGGCATTGGGTTCACTCGGGCTGATTGCCGCCGGCCCGGTCATAGCCGCTTCGAGGCGGGCATCCAGCAGTGAACGCACGGTTTCGATCAGCAGTTCCGGGTCCACGGGCTTGGTCACGTACCCGTCCATCCCCGCCGCGAGGCAGCGCTGGCGGTCACCCTCGACGGCATTGGCCGTCAGCGCGACGATCGGCAGCCGGGTGGCTGTTCCCCGTTCTCGCTCCAACACGCGGATGCGAGCGGCGGCCTCGAAGCCGTCCAGCTCGGGCATCTGGCAGTCCATCAGCACCACGTCGTAACGGCACGCGCGGAAATGCTGTTCCGCGGCGCGCACAGCCTGGGCTCCGTCGGACACCACGTCAACACGGCAGCCTGCGTCCGCCAAGAGCTCGCGCGCGACCTCCTGATTTATTTCATTGTCCTCGGCCAGCAGAACGCGCACGCCCTTGAGCGCGGAACTTGTTGCGCTGCTGGCCGCTGACAGCGGGGGCGCGGGCGCCTCATTGCCCGATTCGGAAGCTTGGGGCGGCCAAGTGCCCGGCGCGTGCGAAACGCCTGCGGCCAGCAACCCGCCCGGAACGTGCCCAATGCCCGGGACTCGATCGCCGTCTCTTGCCACCGCTTCCATCACCGCGTCGAACAACTGCGACTGGCGAAGCGGCTTGGTCAGGCAGGCGGCGAACCCGATGCCGCGCATTTCCGCGGGGTCGAACGGGTTTTCCATCGAGGTCACCATCAGCAAAGTGGTCTGCGCCAACCGCGGGTCGGCGCGGACGGCGCGGGCGACCACATCGCCGCCCATACCGGGCATGACCAGGTCCACCACCGCGACGCGGTACGGCCGGCCCTCCTCGGCCGCGGCCGTCAACCGGCCCATCGCCTCCTCGCCCCCGGCGGCGACGTCCACGTCGAATCCCCAACTGGCGAGGTTGTCGTGGAGGATGTCCCGGAACGCCGCATGGTCGTCCACCGCCAACATGCGCATCCCGCGAAGTGTAGCGGCCGTGGCCACCGGCGGCCGATGTTCGTCCCGGCCCGTCTCCGGTGCTGTGAGTCGTGCCGTGAACCAGAAGGTGGACCCCCGGCCGACGGTGCTCTCGACGCCGATGCGTCCGCCCATCAACTCAGCCAATTGCCTCGCGATCGCCAGGCCCAGCCCCGTGCCGCCGAACTTGCGGGTGGTGGATGCGTCGACCTGCGAGAAGCTCTTGAACAGTCGTCCCATCCGGTCCGCCGGGATTCCCGCGCCGGTATCGCGGACGGAAAATTTCAGCAGGCCGGTGCCGCCCGGCTCTCCCGCCTCCGCCGACACAACGCGCACGACGACCTCTCCCTTCTCGGTGAACTTGATCGCGTTGTTGGTCAGATTGATGAGGATCTGCCGCAGGCGATCCGGGTCCCCGTGGACGCGGGGCGGCACGTCCGGATGAACGTCGCACGCGAATTCCAGTTTCTTGGCGGCGGCCTTGGGGGCGAGCATCTCGACCACGTCCTCGATGATCGTGCGCGGGTCGAAATCGACGCAGCTCAGCTCCATCTTCCCGGCCTCGATCTTCGAGAAGTCGAGCACGTCATTGATGAGCGCCAACAGGGCGTCGGCGGAAGATTTGATCAACTGGGCCTGACGCAACGGCTGCCCGCCCAAGCCGCCGCGGCGCAGCAGCAGGTCGGTCAATCCGATGACGCCGTTCATCGGCGTACGGATCTCATGGCTCATGTTCGCCAGGAACTCGCTCTTGGCCCGTGTGGCGGCCTCGGCGACTTCCTTGGCGCGGCTCAGGTCGGCGGCGCGCAGGGCGATCTCGCGCATCTCCGCGTCTCCGCGTCGGCAGGAGGCGATGAGGAAGACGTCCTCGAATATGACCCACGCCGCGTGCTCCAGCCATCGCCAGGAGCTACCGTCGATCACGCCGTAGACGGATTGCGGGAAGTAAAGCCCGCGCAGGAAATGGTCCGCGGCAACGACCACGGTTGCGGGGATCAGCACGCGCCAATCCCGGTAAAAGGCGAGAAATGCGAGCGACCCGAAAACGTGAAAGTGGGTCTCGATGCGCCCGCCCGTCAGGTGGATCAGCAGGGCCGACCAAAGCATCTGCGAGACTGCGATCACGTACCGGGTGGTTGCGCGACCGGGCTGCTTAAGGGCGAGATAGATCGGAAGAAAGCTGAACGCCCCGCCAAGAAAGACCGCGGCCCATAGGTGCGGGTGGATTTGGCTGGCCGTGCCGGCCCAGGAGCGCGGCGACATGAAGACCGCCGCGACGATCCCGAACACCCACTGGGCCGCCATCAGCACGGCGAACATGTGGTCCGTGCGCCGGTAGACGTTCTGCCTGTGTGCTTCGTACAACTGGGCCGCCACATCACCGGTTGGGACGGCGTGGCCGAGGGCGGGTTGCAAGTCCTGGGTTAATTCTTGTGACATGCCGGGGTCCCTTCTGTCGGGCAGGATGAAGAGGTGTTGAACAGAGGACAGCCGTATACGGGCGCGGATGCGGGCTGCGCTGCCCGGCCCGTGCCCAGGACGAGGGCTGCGACTGCGGAGCGTCCCGCGTTATCGCCGCTGTGGCCGCGGGATTCGGTGATGCCGCCGGAAAACAGCAGCCGTCCGTCCGCGGCAAACAGGAGCACCTGGCCGCTGGTGACCGCGCCGAATCGGCGGGATTCGGTGCCCGCCGCATCGGACACCACCGACACGCCGGGGATGGCAGCGGCGCTGTTCCACAGGTCCGTCCGCTCCCATCCTTCCTTTACGCCTTGCGGCCGGAGCACCAGGACGGTCGCCGTCAGCTTCCCCCGACAGTCGGTCATCAATTTGGCCAGCTCGCCAACCGTAGCGCGCGAGCACGGGCAGTGCGGATGTGCGAACAGCACCAACGTCGGCAGGCCAGACTGGGGAACGACGTGCGAGTCAGCAGGCCACGCGATGGGCGGTCGGGCAGGGCTACCGGGAGTGCTCTCGTAGGTCCACAATCGCGACGTCCCGAAAGCCACCGCCGCCGCCCAGGCGATTGCAACGAGGGCGCTTGCGATCCGGGTGTAATTCACACTCTTGCCATGGTGTTTGCGCGATTGCGAGCCGGACCGCGCCGGGGAGATCGGGGCGAAGCTGCGCATGATTCCCGCTCGCTCGAACCGCTCGACTGAGCTCGCCGATGTCTCGAGGGAGCGGGTTGGGGTGAGGGGCCGGATGTCGCGTTGCGCCTTCATTGCAAATCACGCCTCCTGCACCCGACTCATCATCGGTATCGATGGAGCTTGTCGAAGCCCGCCCTCTCCACGAGCACCCGAAGAGAGGGAAAGAGGATCCGCCCGAAAACGGGGCACCCCAGCCATATTCGGCCAAGATGAGGACTGACTTGATCGTCGGGTAATCGGACGTGAATTGGTTATGAAGGGATAAGTTGCGCGTCTTACAGCCGCGAAGAATCCAGCGAATTATCCACCGGCAGGTTCAGCCCGCACTCGACCTTGTCGCTGCCCGCCCAGCGGCCGGCCCGCGCGTCCTCGCCGGCGGTAATCGGGCGGGTGCAGGAGAGCGGGTTGCAGCCGATCGAGGCGTAGCCCTTTTCGTACAGCGGGTGGAACGGTAGGTCGTGCTTTTTCATGTACGCGTAGATTTCGCGGCTGCCCCAATTGAGCAACGGCGAAATCGCGTAGGCATCGTAGCGCTTGGACCATTCAACGAACTTCGCCGCCTTGCGCGTGTCGGCCTGGTCGCGGCGGATTCCTCGTAGCCACGCCTTCGGGGCAAGCTCCTTCATCGCGCGATTCATGGGCTCGTTCTTGTTCGCGGCGCAGCATGAATCACGGTCTTTGCGGAAGGTGGGGTTTTCCTCGCCCGCGTGGTGCAGGTAGGCGATGGGATCGTTTTGCGTGCGGTACACCCAGACGTTGAGGTTCAGCCGCTGGCGCAGTTGTTCCATGTGCCGCCAGGTTTCGGGGAAGAGGTAGCCGGTGTCCACCATGATGACGCGGATGTTCGGGATTGCCCGCGTTGCCATGTGCAAGAGCAGCGCGGATTCCGCGCCGAAGGACGACCACATCACGGCGTCTTCCCCGAACTGCCCGGCGGCCCACCCGACGATCTTCTCAGGCCCCGACGCCTCGAACGCGGGATTGAGCAGATCGAGGTCGAGCTGCCCGGAAGCGATATTCTCAGTCACTGCGGCCAAACGACTATCCTGCCTTCCTCAAACTCGCGACGCGATCGATCAGCGCCTCGTAAAATGCCCGCGGCACCTTGCGGCCGTTGGCCGTGCCGAGGCTGATGTCCTTCTTGTTGGTCCCATGAAAATCGCTGCCGCCGGTCTTGAGCAGGCCCATGCGGTCGGCGAGCTTCGTGTACTTTTCGACGAGGGCGGCGTCGTGGTCGCTGTGAATGACCTCGATGCCGAGCAGGCCCAGGTCTTTCAGGTCCTTGATAACGCGCTCGAGTTCCCCGTCGTTGGTGGTGCGGAGTTGCACGGGGTGGGCCAGCACGGGGACTCCGCCGGATTGGCGGAGGAGATCGAACGCCTGCCGGGGGGTGAGGCGCTCCTTGTCGAAGTAAGCCGAGCCAGTCGTGCCCAGGTATTTATCGAACGCGGCTTTGATGGAGTTGACGTACCCCTTGCGTACGAGGATCGCCGCGATGTGCGGCCGGCCCACTACGCCGCCCGCGGCCTGCTGCTCGAGCTCCTCCATGGTGATTGCCACGCCCAGCTCGTTGAGCTTGCGGATGATCCGCGGGTTGCGGTCGTCCCTTGCCGCGACAAGCCCGGCGGTGAGCTTCTGCAAAACAGGGCTGTTCGGATCAATGCCATACCCGAGCAAATGCATTGTGCCCGGATGCGGATACTCGCAGCTGATCTCGATGCCAGGCAGAAAATCGATCCCCACCCTCGCCGCCTCGGCGGAGGCTTCGGCGATCCCGCCAATGGTATCGTGATCGGTCAGTGCGAGCGCAGAAAGTCCCGACCGCTGCGCGATGCGCACCACTTCCGCCGGGGCGAATGTGCCGTCGGAGGCGGTGGAGTGGGAATGAAGATCGACGTAATTGCTAATCATTTCTCGGATATCCACGAAGGACACGAAAGAGTGGCGACTTTTCCGTGGCATGGGCGGCCCCCCCATGGGGCTCGCGGCTATAGCCGCAATTCACGGGCGGGCCGCCCGTGCCACGGGAGCTCTCACCGGCTTACTTCACTCCAATGCATTTCTTCGTGTTCATTCGGGTCCTCTTTCGTGTCCTTCGTGGACCTCATGATTGTAGGTAGCCGTGGGCGTCCAGGTATTCGAGGACCCGCCTCGCGGCGTTCTCGGGATCGGTGTTTTCCGTGTCGATGACGATCTCCGGCCGCTCGGGCGCCTCATACGGATCGTCAATTCCAGTGAACCCTTTGATCTCTCCCGCGCGGGCCTTTTTGTACAGGCCTTTGGGATCACGCCGCTCCGCAGCTTCCACCGAGACCTTCACGTAAACCTCGACAAAATCGCCCGCTCCAAGGTTTGCCCGCACCGCGTCGCGATCCTTCCGATACGGGCTGATGAAGCTCGCGATCACGATCACCGCGGCGTCCGTAAACAGCTTCGCCACCTCCCCAATCCGGCGAATGTTCTCCGCCCGCTCTTCAGCGCTAAACCCCAGGTTCTTATTGAGTCCGTGCCGCACGTTGTCGCCGTCGAGACGGTAGGCGTGCTTCTTCCGATCCAGCAACATCTTTTCGACGATGCACGCGATCGTGGATTTCCCGCTGGCGGAGAGCCCGGTGAGCCAGAGCGTGACGCCGCGTTGGCCGAGGAGCTTCTCGCGGTCGGCCCGTGAGACGGATCCGCTGTGCCAGGTAATGTTGGTCGATCTCGCGTCGGTCATGAGGAGAAGCCACTGGGGTGCGCGACAAATTCGCGGGCACCTGCTCCCTCCTCCGGTACGCCGGGGGAGGGCTGGGGTGGGGGCTGGATGCGCAAGTAAACGCGTCCATCCGGCCAACCCCCTCCCTAGCCCTCCCCCGGCGTACCGGAGGAGGGGAAAGGCAAGTTGCCGAAAGTGTCACGCACCCATTCCACTATCCTTTCCAAGAACATCGCTACTGGGACTGAACCTGCGTCCCGCGCCATTGTATCGCCTGCCGAATCGAATCATCGGTGAGATAGACGCCGCGACTCGCCAGCGCTTCCCGTTCCTTCCTCACCTCGTTCACGAGATTTCGCTCCCGCATTTCCTCTGCCAGCGCCCTTGTCAAAAGCTCTGTCGTCTGCGCATCAACCGTTGTCCCGGCTGCGCGGGCTCGCCCCTCGATCTGGGGGAACAGATCGTGCGGGACTGTGACAGTATCGCTGGTCGCCATGTCCTACTCCTCATCAAACAGCGGCGTGCTCAGATACCGTTCGCCGAAGCTGCACATGACGGTCACGATGATTTTTCCCTTATTTTCCGGCCTTGCCGCGACTTTTGCCGCGGCGGCCATGTTGCCGCCGGAGCTGATGCCGCCGAAGATCCCTTCCTCCTTCGCCAGACGCCGCGCCCAGGCGAAGGCCTCTTCGTCCGTGATCTGAATGACCTCGTCCACGATGTCCGTGTGCAGGTTGCCCGGGACGAAGCCCGCCCCGATGCCCTGGATCTTGTGGCGGCCGGGCTTGATAGGCTCCCCATGCATGGTCTGCGTGATGACCGGCGACGCCACCGGCTCCACCGCAATCGCCTTGAAGCTTGGCTTCCGCGGCTTAATGACTTCCGAAACGCCGGTGATCGTCCCGCCCGTGCCCACACCGGCGACGAGGATGTCCACCTTGCCGTCCGTGTCCTGCCAGATTTCTTCCGCGGTCGTTTTGCGGTGAATCTCCGGATTGGCCGGGTTCTCGAACTGCTGCGGAACGAAGCTGTTCTTCTGCTCCCCGGCGATCTGCTCGGCCTTGTTGATCGCGCCGCGCATGCCCTCCGCGGCGGGCGTCAACTCCACTCGCGCGCCCAGCGCCTTGAGCAGCCGTCGCCGCTCGATGCTCATCGACTCGGGCATTGTCAGCACGAGCTTGTACCCCTTGGCCGCACAGACGAACGCCAGTGCGATGCCCGTGTTGCCGCTGGTCGGCTCGACGATGAGCGTGTCCTTATTGATCTTCCCGTCCCGCTCGGCGGCCTCGATCATCGCCAGGCCGATGCGGTCCTTGACGCTTGCGAGCGGGTTGAAGAATTCGCACTTGGCAAGAACGGTCGCATGGTCCTTGGGGACGAGGCGATTGATCCGCACCAGCGGCGTGCCGCCGATGGTCTCAGTGATGTCATTGAAGATACGGCCTTGGGGTTTCAGGGGCATGGCAATTACCTATAAATATGGGGTTGGATCCATTTGTCCGAGGCTCCGCAGCGAACTGATGTGAGCGGCATCGATCACTTCCACCTGTCCGCCTGCGTGAAACACGTAGAGCGCAATCGCGTAAGTCGCCAAAGCGACCATTTCCGGATGGGTTACCTCGATTCGTCTTCCGTCAGAAAGGTATGCCGCAAATGGTTCGAACGGGACGGCCACTATCCATGGAATCAGTTGCGAATCCTGCATCCTTCGCTTCCTTCGCAATTAGTGCTTCAAGGACTCCGCACAGAGATCGATGTCGCGCACTTGATTCGGCCGAACCAAAGCCACTCCGGCGTCCGTCACAACGCCCATGCGGCTGCCATCGGGCGCCATGCCGAACTGATGGGGCTCCCTTACGAACAGACGCCGCCCGTCTTCGATGATGAGATAAAATGGCCGGAAAGGCTGGGCCAATCGAAGCTCCCGCAATTTCGCAATATCCATTCGAGCACCTCGTTCCAACATCTTATCATTCAAGTCTCAGACAATCACAATCTTCTGCTCTCCAAACGTCTCCGTCACATCATCCAGCACCCAGCTCGTCATCGCGGCTGGTTTCCCTTTTTCAATCGCCACGATCACGTAACTGTAAAACGGCCAAGCATGCTGGCGGTCGTATTCGCTGGGGCGGGCGGGATGATCGGGATGGCTGTGGTAGTAGCCGAGCACCAGCTTGCCCTCCTGCTCTGCGGCCCGTTCCGCCTTCAGTTGCTGGGCCGGGTCGATGGAAAAGCGGTGATACTGCTCCTCCTTCTCGAACACGTTCCGCCCGGGCTCCAGCCGTTCGACCTCTCGTCGGGTCGCGCCGTTCTCCGTGATGTCGCAGCCAATGAGCATGCCGCAGCATTCGTTCGGATACGCCGCGACGCCTTCCACTTCGATCTGCCGGCGCAGCGCATCGGATAGGATCAAGTCGTTCACAGTCTTGTTATTCGCTTGTTCACTCATATTGCTCACTCCCTCTCCCTCGTACTCGGGGGAGAGGGCAGGGGTGAGGGGCCGAGCGTGAACTTGCGCCATTGGCACTGCAAGCGCAACTCGGCGTTCCGCCCCTCACCCTATCCCTCTCCCCCGAGTACGAGGGAAAGGGGACCAGATCCTCTCATCATCGCCGGCGCCTCAGGGCCAACACTCCGCCTCCGATGCCGACTCCGTCCAAAAGCTTTCCGACAAATATTTCGAGGCCGAATCGCAGAACACGGTCACGACAACTCCGTCTTTCAATCCGCGCGCCGCTTGCATGGCCGCGACGAGGTTCGCGCCGGATGACACGCCGACCAGCAATCCTTCCTCCCGCGCTAGCCGCAGGACCATCTTGTGCGCATCCTCCGTGTCCACCTCGATCTGCCCGTCCGCAATCTCCGGATCGTAGATGCCCGGCACCAGCGCCGTCGGCATGTGCTTGAGGCCTTCCAATCCGTGCAACGGGGAATCGGGCTGCATGCTCAGGCACTGGATCGCCGGATTGAGTTCCTTCAGTCGGCGGGTGACGCCCATGAACGTGCCACTGGTCCCCAGGCCGGTGACGAAATGCGTCACGCGGCCATCGGTCTGCCGCCAGATTTCCATGGCGGTGGTGTCGTAGTGCGCCTTCCAATTCGCGTCGTTGTTGTATTGGTCGGGATAGAAATAGCGGCCGGGGTTGGCTTCGACCAGATCCTTCACATGTCGCTGGGCGCTGTCGGTGCCGCCGGTGGGATCGGTGAAGATGAGCTCCGCGCCATACGCGATGAGGCTTTGCTTGCGCTCGATGCTCGCGTTCTTGGGCAGGGCCAGCTTGCAGTGGTAGCCTCGTTGGGCGCAGATCATGGCGTACGCGATGCCCGTGTTGCCGCTGGTGGCGTCGATGAGCGTCTTGTCCTTCGTGAGCAGCCCGCGGCGTTCGCCGTCGAGGATCATCGCCAGCGCCGCGCGATCCTTCACGCTCCCGCCCGGGTTGTACCATTCGGCCTTGGCGTACACTTCCACGGGGGCGATGTCCCGCCCCACCCGCTTGAACGACAGCAGCGGCGTGTTGCCGATTAACTGCAACACAGACCTGCCAGCCGACCGTCCCTCGGAAGTTAATTCCATTACGCTCAACGTCCACAAATCCTAGTGGAATAAAAATGGCAACTCAAGATGATCCTAGGCCCGCGGCACGCTCAACGCTTGACCCGCTCCCCTTTCGGATTCCTAACACAGGCACATAAGCAGCGGCTTTGCAACTTTTTACGCGCCAATGTACCGCGCATAAATCGACCGTGCCCTGTCGGAATCCCCCGTGCCCTGCACGATCAAGCGGCCGTCTCCAAATACCGTAAGCTGAAGGTCTTCCGCCCCCTGCAACTGGCATCGCACCAAGTGCGGCGTACGCTCCACCGGCCCCGCCGACCCGAGCTTTTCTGCAAGCAACATCAAGTCCACCATCACCCGCCCCGCCGGCCTCACCTGCACGGCGTTCCGTCCGCAAAGACTGGTCGTTGCGCTCGCCGTCCGGCTGTCCAGGAACTCAAACTTCCGCAGACCGCAGGCAACGCAATCACCGCGCTTCGCATCCAGTGTCGGGGTGGTCCGAAGCCGGTTCTTCCACAGATCGAGCACGAAAAGTTCCTGCCCCACCGATTCGTAATCGCCCACGAGCAGCTTGATTGCCGCCACGGCTTGCAGCGACGCGACGACCGCCGCCACTGGAGAAAACACCCCCGCCGTGTCGCATGTCGGCAGCTCGCCCGGGCCGGGAGGACTCGGGAAAATACAGCGCAAACAAGCCGTGGTCGGCGGACGAATCGCCATCATCCGCCCCTCCATCCCCACGCACGCCCCATACACCCAGGGCAACCCATGCTTCACCGAAACATCATTGAGCAGATACCGCGTTTCCGCGCTGTCGGTCCCGTCCAAAATCAAGTCCGCCCGGCCGCCCCCCGCTTCCAATCCCGCCAGCTCCTCAATATTCCCCGCGTGCAAATCCACCACCAGCGGCTCAATTGTTACCGATGAATTGATGCCCCCCAATCGCTTCGCCGCGGCTACCGCCTTGGGCCTTCCCTCTTTCGCATCGTTCTCATCAAACAACACCTGCCGCTGGAGGTTCGTCAGCTCGACGACATCGCGATCCACGATCCGTAAATTCCCCACGCCCGCGCGAACGAGCTGTTCGGCCAATACCGTCCCCAGCGCCCCGCACCCCACGAGCAGCACCCGCGCTGCAGACAGGCGAGCCTGCCCGATTTTACCGATCTGTGGGAGCAAGGTCTGGCGGTGATAACGGTCGGTCACTGGAAAATCCCATCTTGCCGCATGGGTCGGCGGAGCTATAGTAGCGGGTCTAACAAGGAATCGCATGCCCGTTGACACCACGCAGATCATGGATGAGGCCACCAAGCTCGGCCTGCTCGTCGCCCAGCACCCCGCAGTCGCCCGCTACAAGCAGGCGCGGGAGGCTGTCGACAAGGACCCGGAGGCCACGCGTATGCTGGCCGACCTGGACCGGCAGATCGAGAACCTCACCCGACAGCAACAGTCCGGCCTCCCCGTCACCGATGCCCAGCAACAGCAACTCGAGTCGCTGCAAAACCGCATCGTCTCGCAACTCAAGATCAAGAACCTCAACCTGGCCCAGGTGGATTTCGTGGACCTGCTCCGCAAGGTCACGCAGACGATCCAGCGCCAGTTGGCGGATGAACCCGCCGCGGGGGCGCCGAGGCCTGGTGTAATGTAAAACCGAAACTGAGCGGTGAATACGGGAAGAGCTCACCGCGCAGGACCTCGCCGAACTCCGGCGAGAGGTCATGATCGGGGTGGAAGAACACCATCAGGGCGAGAGTACGCCGCTCGATATGGAATCGATCAAAGCGCAGGTGTTCGGCGGCCGGGGCGCGTCGCGCAAGGGGGCTTGATGCCGCGCGTGCTCAAGACGCCGCGGGCTGAGAAGGATCTTGTCGCAATCGGCCGACACATCGCGATGGACAATCCTCGAGCCGCGGCCCGCATGCTGGAGCGCTTTCAGGAGAGCTTCGACATCATCGCCCGCTTTCCCAACGGCGGGACCGCCCGCGACGAGCTTGCGGAAGGATTGCGCAGCTTTCCGGTAGGCAACTACCTCATCTTCTATCTACCATTTCTGACGGCGTAAGCGTCGTGCGCGTCCTGCATGGCGCGCGGAACTTGCGGCGGATTTTTCGCCGCGGAGACGGGTAGAGCCCCTTTCGCGTAGAATCAAGGCATGGCTGACAACCGATGGCTCCTCTACGCGATTCTCGCCGCCGTCTCGGCGGCGGTGGTTAGCATCTTTGCGAAGATCGGGATGGAAGGAATCGACTCCACGCTGGCAACCACCGTGCGCGCCGCGGTGATGCTCGTGTTTCTTGCCTGCGTCTGCACGGCCGGGAAACTGTGGGATAAGCTGCCGACGGTGCGGGGGTGGGCCGTCGTGATGATCGCGCTATCGGGGCTGGCGGGGGCGACGTCGTGGTTGTTTGGCTTCAAGGCGCTGGCGGTGGGCGGGAGGGTCACACAGGTTGCGCCGATCGACAAACTCAGCGTGCCGCTGGCGGCAATGCTGGCATTTTTCCTGCTGAAGGACCGGCCATCGGCGCTCAATTGGGCGGGAATTTTGCTCATTGCGTTCGGCGCGTATTTGACGGCGATTCCACGGAGCGCGCCGCAAAAGCCATTGGCCGCGGATCAAACTTCGCCGGTGGTGAAGGCGGATCACACCCCGCCGCGTTGAAGCAGCATCTTCTGCATGTAAATCACATCGAGCCAGCGGTCGAACTTCCGGCCGACCTCGCGAAGCAGCCCTACCTGAGCAAACCCGAACGCGGCGTGCAGGCGCACACTCGGCTCCTGATCGGCGGAAATCAGCGCCAGCATGCTGTGATATCCCAGCGCCTGCGCGCGGGTGATAAGGTCTTCCAGCAACCGGCGGCCGATGCCGCGGGCCAGTGCGTCGTGGCGGACGTAGATGGAGTTCTCCACGGTGGGGCGGTAGGCGGCGCGGGCGTGAAACTTTGACAGGGAACCCCAGCCGACCACTTCCCCCTCCTGCTCCGCGACGATCGCTGGATGCTCCGGGCCGTGGGCGGCGAACCACATCTCGCGCTCCGCAACCGTCGCAGGCTCGGTCTGATATGTCGCGGTGGAGTGAATGACGTAGTGGTTGTAAATCGAGTTGATGGCGGGGAGGTCAGCCGCGAGGGCGATTCGGAGCGAGATGGCGGGCATTGCGGGATTTTCCTGGTGTGTGGGAAGTTTTGCAATCAATCCGCCGTTCTAGCACCGATTTTGCGTCTCACACCCGAGTACGGGAAATCCCTAGAGAACACCGGCCCTTTGTCTTAGCTCGGAGGCTTTTATGTTTCGGTTGCTAAAGCTCGCGACGTACGCGTTCCTCGGCTACGCCCTCTATGAATTCTTCCGCGGCATAACTACCGACGTGGAAGCGTCTGCGGGCCAGGGCGGCCAGCAAGGAGGGCAACGCGGCGAGCGAGCGTCGTCTCAAGGCCAAAGCGGATCCGGCCGATCCCAGGCCCGCGGCGGCGAGCGAGTCACCGGACCCGGCGAGGGGATGTCCGTCCAAACGCAGGACGCCAACGGCGGAGCGATCCCGCACACCGTCGGCCGCGGAATCGTTCACCGCTGATTCCGCCGACCACTACCCAGCGCATTACCTACCGCAACGCGAGCCCCCATGCGGACACCCGTCTGCGTGGGGCTCCGTTGTTTTGTGGAAATGGGCGGGCGAGGGTTCAGGGTTCGGGGTTCAGAACCCTCTGCCGGACCGATCCACATCGCGCAAGATTGCATTTCCCTTCCCCGTCTCGTATCTCTTGGCACGGAATCTGAAGGAAAGGATATCCATGCCATCGGCCTCCCCCTGTGCTCTGGTCATCTTCGGCGCGAGCGGCGACCTCGCCAAGCGCAAGCTCATCCCCGCTATTTATGAAATGGCCCGCGAGAAGCTGCTGCCCGAGCAGTTCGCGCTTGTGGGGTACGCACGCTCGCCGATGAGCGACGACGCCTACCGCGCCGAGTGTCGCGAGGCGGTGCAGAAGTTCGCGCGCACGCAGCCGATCGACCCCGAGGTATGGGGGCGCATCGAACGCAACATCGCCTACGTGCAAGGGGATTACGGCTCGCAGGCCGATCACGGCAAGCTCCAGGATACCCTCCGCAAGATCGACGCCGACAAGGGCACCGCGGGCAACCGGCTCTATTACCTCTCCACGCCCCCCAATACGTTCCAGCCGATCATCGAATGCCTGGGCAAATTCCGCGGCAAATCGGGCGGCTGGGAGCGGATCATCATCGAGAAGCCCTTCGGCCGCGACGGTGCCAGCGCCCGCGAGCTTAACGCGCTGCTCCACAAATATTTCGACGAATCGCAGGTCTTCCGCATCGACCATTACCTGGGCAAGGAGACGGTGCAGAACCTGATGGTGATGCGGTTCGCCAACTCCATCTTCGAGCCGATCTGGAACTACAAGTACGTGGACCACGTGCAGATCACGGTCAGCGAAACGCTGGGCGTGGGCAGTCGCGGCGGATACTACGCGCAAAGCGGCGCGCTGCGAGACATGGTGCAAAACCACATGTTCCAGCTCATGGCCCTGGTGGCCATGGAGCCGCCGGTGGCGCTGGACGCGACGAGCACGCGCGACGAAAAGGTGAAGGTCTTCAAGGCCGTCCGCCAGCTTCGTCCCGATCAGGTCGATCAGTACACCGTCCGCGGCCAATACACCGCCGGCGAAGCCGCGGGCACCAAGACCGGCGGCTACGCGAAGGAGAAGGACGTCCCGCCCGGCTCGGCTACCGAGACCTTCGCCGCCCTCAAGCTGTACATCGACAACTGGCGCTGGAGCGGTACGCCGTTCTATCTGCGCACGGGGAAGTATTTGCCGGAGAAGCTGAGCGAGATCGTGGTACGGTTCCGGTCTCCGCCGCAGACGCTTTTCCAGAAGCAGTGCGAGTCGCCGGTCTACCCGAACGACCTCATCATCCGCGTGCAGCCCGAGGAGGGCGTGAGCTGGCGGCTCAACGGAAAGGTGCCGGGGGGGTCGCTGAACATCAAGTCGGTCGCACTGGACTTCCTCTACAAGACCACGTTCAACGTGGAGCCGCCGGAGGCTTACGAGCGCCTGATCTTTGACGCGATCGTCGGCGACCAGACCCTCTTCATCCGCGGCGACGAAGCCGAAGCCGCGTGGGCGGTGATCGACCCCATCGAGCAAGGCTGGGCCCAGAGCGCCCGCCCGCCCGAGCCGTATGCCCCCGGCACCTGGGGCCCCAAGCGCGCCGCGGATCTAATCGAAAAGGACGGCCGCCGCTGGCTGCACCTCAATGGCGAAGCCGACCCGGTCGTGGCGTGCTCGTTGTAGGTTTGGCTCCGTCGGACGCCGGGCTGCTCAATCGTGGCACGGGTTTTCAACCCGTGCGAAACGCGTCGACGAAAACGACTTTCCATTTCTACGCACCCTGCACGGGTTGAAAACCCGTGCCACGGGAGAGTTTCCCGAACTCCTACACGAGCGATGGGCACCCCCCCGGCTGCGCGATCACTGGAAATCATGCCTTCAACTTTCGTCGGCGGTTAACGGCGCTACCACCGCCGGTGGAATCGGAATCACGGGGAACGCCGAGGGCCTTTGTCCGGGCAGATCCCGCAACATGTATCGCAGGCCATCGAGGTCGGATTCCGACGCCAGCGCCCGCTTGGGCACGATATGAAACATCGCCGGCGAAATGTAAAGCAGAAACACCAGAGGAGTCTCCCGGCAGCCGGGGAAGTATTCCCACGCGTAGCGACTGCGTGAGAAAAGCGTTTCGATTACCACGCCCTGGGCCGTGAACTCCATCTTGAGGGGCCGCTGCAATTGCGTCTGCAATTCCCACGAGTCGGCAATCGCCCGGCCGACGGAAATTCGATTCACTGCCAAAGCCCACAATTGAAACGACGCCCAGAAGATCATTGGCACGGCGGCCAAGCCGGTGGATGTGACGGACGGCACGACCAAGCCGGTCTTCAGATCCATCGTGTATTGAAGGACCACGAATGCTGCCAGGTACATTATCAAGGAAACGATTGTTACGACCTCACTTTTGGTTAGTCGGCCACTCCTCCGCTTTGGGGGCGGAGCGTCGGCGACGCGCTCCCCTTCCCACGGCTCGGACGAAGGTCGCGCCGCCCCACGCCAGACGATCAATGCAGAACTGCCGAGAATCGCCATCCACGGAAATATCGGCAGCACGATGTAATTCATAAGTGGATCGGCGGGTTCGTCCGGATGGGCGGCAAAGCCCCACCTCTGCTGACCTGCCAAGTATCCAAACACCGCAATAATGGTTGCGACGGCGCTAATGATTACGGTGGGTCGCAACTTCCGCAGGTGAGCCGGAGTCGGCCGCTGATGAAAGCGATTGGCTTCCGCGAATTCCTCAAGCGTGATTTGGAATTCGATTTCCATAGTCAGCGCCTCCGGCTCGAATGTCTTACGAACCCCGCAGGAAATATTCCATCAACTCATGCCCCTTCTCCAAATGCAATCCGCTCTCCGCGGCGTTGCGCTCGGAATAGGGGAGCGGCCTGGGGCTCTTTATGCCCGTCCCGGTCATCGCGAAAAGCGTCGGGGCGTAGCCGTGCTTTCGGGTGGCGATGTTGGTCGGGTGGTCAGGGAGGACGAGGATTCTCCACTCGGGGTACGTTCGCAATTTCTTGAGCACGGGGCCGACGACGTGCTTGTCGATGTGCTCGATCGCGTCCACCTTTGTTTTCCAATCGGCCTGGTGCGAGGCCTCGTCCGGGGATTCGACGTGGGAGAAAACCAAATCGTACTTGTCGAGCATGTCGGCGGTGTCCTTGCCCTGGCCTGCGTAATTCGTGTCGTGGAAGCTGGTCATCCCTTCTACCTCGTGAACGTCCCAACCCAACAGCACAGCTAACCCGCGGAGGAGGTCTACGCCGGTGATCATGCAGCCGGACTTGACGCCGAAGCGGTCGAAGAATTTGGGCATGTTCGGGGCGTGGCCCTGGCCCCAGAGCCAGGTTTG
>JAQGHP010000618.1 GCA_028288775.1 Phycisphaerales bacterium
GTCAGTTGTCAGTTGACGGAAAAGGAATCGGACGGGAGTCTTGGAAATTCCTGGCGAAAAACGACATCCCGTTCAGTCCCTTCACTGGCAACGGACAACTGACAACGGACAAAGGACAACTATTCAAGTTCATCAAACATCCGCAGCACGACCAGATCCTGAATGTCGATGATTCCGATCGGGCGGTCGTTTTCGTCTACTACCGGGAGTTCGTCGATGCGGAACTGGCGCATGAGGGCCATGGCCTCGCTGGCGAGCTGCTCGCCACCGATGCGCTTGGGGTTGCGGGTCATCACTTCGCCGACGGGCCGGCGGAGGGCGGAGCCGTCGTCGTCGGTGATCGCCCTTCTTAAATCGCCATCGGAGAAAATGCCACTAACCTTCCCCGCCTCGTCCACCAAGACCACCGCGCCGCTCCGCCGTTTGATGCGGCTGACCTCGTGCAGCACCTGCCCCACCGTCAGGCCTTCAGAGGCCAGCGGGAGGTTTTCGCCGCGTTTGAAGGTCATCGCCTCCTTCACACGGATGAGCTTGCGGCCGAGCTGGCCGGCGGGATGATAGAGGGCGAATTCGTCTGCAGTAAATTCCCGGCGCTTCATCACCGACAGGAACAGGGCGTCGCCCAAGGCCGTCATCGCGGTGGTGCTGGCGCTGGGGGCGAGGCCCAACGGGCAGGCCTCTTCGATGCGGCCGAGCTTCAGCACGACGTCGGAAAACCGGGCGAGCGCGTTATGGGACGTGGCGGTGATGGCGATGACCGGCGCGCCCAATTTTTTCAGGACGTTGAGCATGCGGACGATTTCGTCGCTCTCGCCGCTGTGGGAGAGGATGAGGACCACGTCCCCCCGCCGCACCACGCCCAGGTCGCCGTGCAGGGCCTCGGCGGGGTTGAGAAAGTGGCTCGGGGTGCCGGTGGAGCTGAAAGAAGCGGACAATTTCCGCGCCACGTGCCCCGCTTTGCCGATTCCACTGGTAATGACCGAGCCGCGGCAGGCGAGGATCGCCTCGACTGCGCGCCCGAATTGGTCATCGAGCACAATGCCGCGGACGGCGCCGGCCTCTACTTCGAGCACCTGCTGGGCGAATTGAAGGATGTCATCGTCCATTGAAGGCCCGCCATGGTACGCGATGGCCCGCCGGATGGAAAATGAACGGCGATGCAGAAAACCGCGAAGCCGCGAAGGAGAGACGTCGCCACAGATGGACACAGATGAACACGGATGGGAACGAGTTTCCTGTGACATGGGCGTCCCGCCCATGCTCGATGCGCCCAAAGTTGCCGGGGAATTCCGCTGCCGAATGCTTTCTCAATTCCTACGCACCGGGCACGGGCGGGACGCCCGTGTCACGTTCGAGCTTTGCTCCCCGTCTTATCCGTGCTCATCTGTGTTTATCTGTGGCGACAACTCTTCTTCGCGTCTTTCTTCGCGCCCTTCGCGGCTTCGCGGTTATTCCGCGCATCGCGGCGGAGTACCGCCCACGGGCGGGCCGCCCGTGCCACGGAATAAGCCCTCATAGCACCGCGGCGGCTTGCCAAACGTATAACGCCCGGGGAGATTCGTTTCGTGCCTGATCCGGACTATTACGAAATCCTCGGAGTCACGCGCGACGCGTCGGCGGACGACGTCCGGCGGGCGCACCGCGTGCTGTGCCGGCAGTATCACCCCGACGTCGCGCCGCAGGGCGGCGACGCCGAGCACTTCGCCGTCGTGCAGCGGGCTTACGAAGTGCTCTCCGATTCCGACCAGCGCCGCCGATATGATTCGCGGCAATCCATCCTCCGCGGCGAACGCAAGGGCCCCGGCAATCGCCGGCCGGCCAAAGTCCCCTGCGCCGTCTGCGCGAATCCCGTTTATACGTTCGAGTTGAAGCTGCACCTGGGCCGGCGGATCTGCCTCGCCTGCTTCCGTCGCCGCAAGGCCGGCGGCCCGCGGCTGCAATTCAGCCGCTGGTCGGAGGTGGCCGCACGCATTGCCGTGTTCCAGGCGCGGGCACGGACGAGCGTTTTGCTGTGGATCGGCCTCACGCTCCCGATCATCGCCGGGGCAGGCTGGTTCGCCTGGACCCGCAACCACCGCCCCGCCCGCCCCCACCCCGGCCGCCTGGTCGAGCCCGAGCCGTCGGCGAGCCAGTCAGCGCCCGCGGACACGTCGCAGAGCGCAATGCTCGCGCCGTAGACGGATGTGTTGATCGCGCAGAGGGCCACCGGTGCGCACGATTTTGCCCGGCTCCCTGCCCCCACATTTTTGCCCCCGCCCGCCCCAGGATCGGTATCATCAAAAGGATGCTCCGCCTCCTCTTCACGCTCTTCGCCACGGCGTCTTTCGCGCTGTGCGTCGTGACGTCTGTGCTCTGGGTGCGAAGCTACGCCGCGGCTAAGTCGATGGAATTCCGCCGCGCCGGAACGCTGTGGGAGGCGTCGTGCGACCACGGCAGTCTGCGACTGGATAACGCCCCGCAAATTGCCATGGAAAAGGCGCGCGACCGGAAGGAATGGTCGGACCTCATGCACGAATGCATGCGCCTGGCCGAAGAGGCTTCACCGCTCCGGACGCGGTTGAAGCATGCCAGCGTCGATGAAAAGCCTGCGCTGGAGTTGCAGTTCTCCCGGCTCAAGGTGTTGAGCCATGCCAACAGCGAAGCCCGGGCTGCGATGAGCATCAAGTCGAGGCGGTTGACCCCCCTGGCATCTCATTCCGCACGGCACGGCGCTGCGGTTACCGTCGCGGCCAGCGCGCTGCCGCCGGCGATCTGGCTCATGCTCGTAGCCCGCGGTTTGGCGCGGCGGCGCATGCGGCATATCAACCATCTCTGCCACGCCTGCGGTTATGATCTCCGCGCCACGCCCGGTCGATGCCCGGAGTGCGGGATAATGCCGACGGCAAACGGAATCACATGAGGCGAGCCATCCGATGTGCCTTCAACGTAGTGACCGCACTGTCGCTGATACTTTGCATGGCGACATTGGCGACAATCACGATACGGGGGGCGACTGGGAATCGCGTGCTCTCTTTCGGCGGGAACGACCTTCTAACCTGTGAGGACGGGTGGTTGACGTTTGATCACGCCACATACCGGCAGCACGTAATCAAAGTCCTCCGCGCGAAGTTGAATCCGTGGCACACAAAGAACCTCATTTGGCGACCCGGTCCGAATCCGCCGGCGCGACCGGCTCCAAGTCTCCACCCATGGTCTGTGCGTCTGCCGTGTGCAATTCTCTCGCCGATGTTTGCTACGCTCCCGTGCTGGTGGCTTGTGTCATATCGACGTCGTAAACTCGCCCGTACTGACGATCTTCACGGATATTGCCAACATTGCGGTTATGATCTCCGCGCCACGCCCGACCGCTGCCCGGAATGCGGCCGTTCTCCGTAGCATGGTTTTCAGCCCATGTCTCGCGGTCCGCCGCGAGGGTCGGGCGTACTCGGCGGACGAAGGCAAGAGCGGAGCGACCCGCGCTGCCTGCAATTTCGTTTCGCTTGCGCGATTGCCCGGATCGGCGGGATACCGCCAATACGTGCGGCGTACCGCACCCATGGGTTGGAAACATGCCACGCGACGGCGGGCGGCGGTTGGATTCTCTCGCCTCGGCGGTTTACAATTCGTGCCGCCCCAAACCAAGGATGGTTCGTGGAACAAGTTGCCACCCCCGAATATCGTGTCGAGCTCGACGTTTACAACGGGCCGATGGACCTGTTGCTCTACCTCATCAAGCGCGACGAACTCGACATCTACGACATCCCCATCTCCCGCATCACCGAGAGCTATCTCGCGTACGTTCACATGCTCCGCGGGCTCAAGGACGCGCAGGGGCTGGACATTAACGTCGCTGGGGATTTTCTGGTCGTCGCGGCGACGCTCATGGAAATCAAATCCGCGATGCTCCTGCCCCGCGCCCCCGTCGCCGAGCGGCACGGCGGCACCTCCGCCGCGGATGATTTGGCCGACCCGCGGCTGGAATTGGTGCAGCAGCTTCTGGAATACAAGCGCTTCAAAGACACCGCCGCCCTGCTCGAGCACCAGCAGCAGACGCATGAGAGCCGCTTCCCCCGCTACCCCGCCGCCCACGGGCTCGATCCGAATGAAGACCCGCCGGTGGATTTGGAAGAGGTGCAGGTGTGGGACCTGCTGACGGCGTTCGACCGGTTGATGAAAGAGGTCGGCGTCCGCAAGCCCAAGTACCACGAGGTGACGTACGACGACACGCCCATCGACCTGCACGCCGCGGATATTGAGGATCGATTGAAGCGGGAAGGCAAGCTGACGTTGCGGCAACTGGTGGTCGGCCGCAAGAACCGCAGCGAGATGGTCGGCGTGTTCCTGGCGCTATTGGAATTGATCCGCCAGAAGAAGATTTGGGTGGAGCAGGAATCCGTCAACGACGATGTCGCGATCGTCCCGGCATCGGAAGAGCACCGCAAGACGTACGAATATGCCTCGCTGCACCTGGCGCCGGAGGCGGCAGCGCAGGAGACCCCTGCCGCGGAGGCGGTTTCGGCGTCCGAAGGACCGGATGAACCCGAGGCTCGCAAGGGGGAAGGGGAAACAGACCAGTAAGATTAAGAGCCGGAGCAAGATTAAGATTGCGCTCTGAGGCGGCTCCCAAAGCGCGATCCTACTCGTACTCATAATCCTACTCCTATTCGTCCGTGCCCTACTCCCGCGGCGCCCGTACTTGGTTCGGAGGGCGGCTCGATCAAGGCCGAGTACGACTGCGTCAAGGCGTTCTCCGAAACCGACTTCAGTGAAGACCTCAAGCGGATCGACGTCCCCGTTCAGATCGCGATGGCCGGGTTTTCTTCGGCGTTGCTCCGCATTCCGGGCACCGGTCGGGCGTGGCGCGGAGATCGTAGCCGCAAAGAAGGCAGCGGCCTGCGACGAGCCGGCGTCCGCGACGAACTCGTGCGACGATCGGCGGGCTCGCACAGCCGGCGAGGATCGCAGCCAGAAGGGAATACGGCGCGATGATCTCCCACTGATATCCCTGCCGCCATGGGGAATGGAGAAATCCGTCTGCGAACCCGAATCCAAGGCCGAACCTTGCATATCCCGGTTCGACTTCGTCGGTCAGGACCGGCCGCATGGGGTGACTGTAGGAGTGATG
>JAQGHP010000625.1 GCA_028288775.1 Phycisphaerales bacterium
TGGAGCTTGTCGCCGGCCAGCGTCAATTTTACGGCAGTCAGTTCCGGGCCGACGAAGTAGACGGTGTCCCGGTCGGCCAGGGGGCTGGCGTATTCCAGGTGGCCCAGGTCCTTCGCCAGCACCTTCCCGTCGGAAGCCCGCACGGCGTAGCCGGTGGGCGTGACGACCACCGGAGTGTTACCCAAGTCCACAACCGCCGGGGTGCCGTACGCGGTCTCCACGTCCTTCGCTTCCCAGAGCGTTTTTCCAGTCTAGCGGTCCAGGCCATATAGATCACTCACGGGGGCGATCAACACCTCCCCGGCCAGCATGGGCGATGCGCTGCGGCCGTACGCCGAGGTCTGCTCGGCGGAGAGCCAGACGATCCAGTTGCGCTCCCCGCTAAGCGTGTAGGAGGCGACGATGCCGTTGCCGATGACGACGTAGTTGTTCGCGCCGTCGCAGATCGGCGTCGGGGTGGTGTAGCCGCAACTGGTTTCGTAGCGCGGAAGTTTTGCCGGCCGGGCGTTCGGAGGGAGATCGGCAAACCCGCTGGATTGTTCCCAGAGGAGCCGGCCGGTGGCGCGTTCGAGGCAGAGCAGTTTATCCGGCTCGGACAGGAGCAGGATTTTGTCGCCGACGACGACGGGGGAGGAGCTGCCCTGGCCGACTTTCGTGCGCCAGGCGATGTTGGTTTTTTCCGACCAGGAATGAGGGGGCTGGCTCTGTGCGTAGCGGCCGGAGCCGTCGCCGCGCCAGCCGACGGGAGCAGTCGGTTCGGCGCTTCGGGCCGTGGCGTAGCCGATGAGGAGGGCAGCGAGAAGGGCGGCTTGCGGGAAAGCCATGCCAATAGAGTTGACCATGCCAAGGGCTCGTAAATGACCAATTACGCGACGACGCGCCCAGCGCGGCCACGGGAAACGCTCCATCGTGGCACGGGTTTTTAACCCGTGCTCGGTGCGTGCGAAATCAAGAGGATCTTACTACCGGCGCATCTCGCACGGGTTAAAAACCCGTGCCACGACGGGGCTTCCTCTCCGCGAACGCAACTCGGGCACTCCGCCCCTCACCCTATCCCTCTCCCCCGAGTACGGGGGAGAGGGGACCAGAACGCATCAATTCGCTCCGATACAGTAAATATAGAGCTCCGCGCGGTAGTACATCCGCCCGCCGTTGAAGATCGGCGATGAAAGCGACGTCTCCTGATGGGGCTTGTCCCAGTGCTTGGGGTCCCAGGGGGCGACCGTTTGTTCGATATGATTGCGGGCGATGACCTTCGGCTCGGGGCCGGGCTCCATCAATAGCGTCGTGCCCATGTTGTCCATTACGTAGAGGTGTCCGCCGGCGAGGGTGGGGCTTGAACAGACGCCGACGATGTATCCGCCGTGCATGCTGGACTTGTAGATGTCGGGGTTCAGGTCGAGCGTCTTGTCGAAGACGATTTTTTTCTGCGTGGTATCGACGACGACCATGCGGCCCTGGTTGCTCAGACAATACACCAAGCCGTTTAGCACGATCGGCGAGGGGACCCAGAAGTTGACGCCGTTGTCCCATCGCTTCGATTCATCGGGAATCGGGAATTCGACAAGCCCCTCGCGCTGGATGTGGAGCTGGCCCGCGGGGTCGCTCTCCCATTTCACCCACATCAGCCGACCGGCGGAATCGGGGAGGTACATGTGGTTTCCCACGATGACGGGCGTGCCGATCATGCTCATGGACAGCATGTGGTCGTCGTTGAAGTCCACGATCGCGCCGTCTTCGACGTGCATGAAGCGCCGCTTGCCCAGCACGTACTGCTTGCCGCCGGACTCAAAGGAGAGGATGGACGGGAAGCTGTCGGCGTTCTTGAAAGATTGCCGCCAAAGCTCGACGCCGGTTTCCTTGTTCACGGCGACGACATCGTCCGCGACGCAGTAGATCAGCCGGTCGCCCACAACCAGCGGCGACGATCCGCACCCGTGCTCGCCCATGCGGTTGGAATCGACCTGCTCGGGGATCATCCACTTGCGATTGCCGTCGAGGTCGTAGCAGCCGATGACGCCCATGCTGGAAGTGAAATAGATGTTGCGGCCATCGGTGCAGGGCGTCCCGCCCGTGTAGCCGGACCACTTCGACCGCCACATCTCGGGCGCGAGCTTATAACGGCGATCAATGTGCGCGGTGAGCTGACTAAGCTGCTTCTGCAACTCGTATTTCTGCTCGACGAGCGGCTGCGGGACGTCCGGCGATTCGTAGATCGATTTATTCACGGCGTCGAGCTTGGCCACAGTCTCCACCACCTGCGGCCAGAGCGGATTTTTCCGGTCTTCCGTGCTCACGATTTCGTTGGGGCCGTGCGAGCGTACCCAAATCAATTTGCCGGTTTTTGCCTCAAGGCAGATCAGATCGTACGGCTCGGAGCGAACGTACATCCGGTCGCCGACGAGCAGCGGAGAAGCCCAACTATAATGCGGCAGCTTTTTCTGCCAGATCACCTGGCTGGTTTTGCCGTCCGCCCCCTTGGCCCAAGCCATAGGGGCGTCGGGCTCGGTGAACTGCCCGGTGCCGTTTCCGCGCCAGCCGTTGAACTCGGCGGCCGAGGCGACAGGCACGCCCAAGAGAAGCGAGAGCACGAGCGTGGTGAGAGCCTTGGTTTTCATCGGATGATGCCTCCAGTGGGCTGGTCGTCGATCGACCGGCAGTAGTGCGATTCGCCGAAATGAGACAGGCCGGGCAAAGATTTAAACGGATTCGGAATACCCTCGGCCCACGGGAGAAGATACCGGGTTCGTGGCGAATCGTTTG
Source organism: Phycisphaerales bacterium (assembly GCA_028288775.1). GTDB lineage: Bacteria > Planctomycetota > Phycisphaerae > Tepidisphaerales > Tepidisphaeraceae > RYN-428. Next base: position 2,764 of record JAQGHP010000625.1, read on the forward strand.
CGTTATTGATCCGCCGGCAGCGCCGTTCCCATCCACGGCATCGTCGTTTCTATCCATTACAGCGCTTCCGCTTCTTCGCGAGTCGATTAGAATCCCCTTCCGATGACCATTGTTTCTGAAATCTTCGACCACAACCGTTCGTTCATTGCCAGCAAAGAGTACGAAGCCTTCCGCACGGACCAGTTCCCCAACAAGAAACTCGTCGTGTTGACGTGCATGGACACGCGGCTGGTGGAGCTGCTCCCGCGGGCGATGGGGTTTCGCAACGGGGACGTGAAGATGGTGAAGAACGCCGGGGCGATCGTGTCGCACCCATTCGGCAGCGTAATGCGGAGCATCCTGATTGCGATTTATGAGTTGCACGCGGAGGAGGTGGTGGTCGTCGGGCACACCGGGTGCGGGATGATGGGGCTCAGTTGCGACCGCGTCCTGGACAAGGCGCGCGACCGCGGCGTCTCCGAGGACGTGCTGGCGACACTCCGGCACTCGGGTATAGACCTCAAGAAATGGTTCACCGGGTTCGAGACCGTCGAGGACGGCGTGCGCGAGAGCGTGGGCGTGATCCGCAACCACCCGCTGCTGCCGCGGGAAGTGCCGGTACACGGGATGCTGATGGACTCGGAAATCGGGTCGCTGAAACTGGTCGTGGAGGGATACGAAAACGTCCGCGCCGCGAAATAAGGAAATAAGGGGTCGGGAGTCTTTAATCGGCCCCGGTAAAGACTCCCGACCCCTTATTTTCGGGGCGGGGGGTCAGGGGGCGGGGAGTGCTTTTTTTTCGGCGGCGGGGCTCGGATCTTTGGTCGTGTTCCAGGGTGCGAGCTTGGCGAGGAGGTGGAAGAGCCGGGCCAGTAGGGGTAGCGGGTCGCGGAGGGAAGCGTACGGGCCGGAGCGGGCGATGAGGGAGTCCTTGAGCCATTGGAACACGGCGACGTCGCCCTTCGCGTGGTAGCCGCCGGGGCGGAAGGTGGCGTGGCCGTCGTGGAAGAAATCCTGCCAGGCACTCGGCCGGTGGTTGGCGGCCGCGGGCGGCGCGGGCGGGGGGGCGATGCCGGCCGCGACACAGTACACCGCTTCGGGGAAATTGATCCCACACGCGGCGGGCAGCGTCACTTGCAGCCACACGCGGGCGTTGATCTCGATGACGTATAGCCGGCCGGTCTCCGGGTGACGCTTGAGCTCAACCTCGGAAATTCCGACGCACTTGAGTTGCTTCAGCAGAGCGATGCCCGCGGCCTGGGCTTCGGGATCATGAATGCTTTCGACGTAGAGCCCGACGCCGGTGCCGTTGGTTCCCTGGCGGCGCTTGCGGGCGGTGAAGCTTGTCACGACGCGGCAATCGCGGTCGAGGACCGCCGCGACGGAAAGCTGCTGGCGGGCCGCGCCGGGAATGTATTCCTGTGCGACCAGCCGCATGGTATTGCAACAGGCATGGCGGGCCTGGGCCTCGGCGACCTGCTCGGGCCGCTCGAGCAGAAGCACCTTGGGGAAGTTCGTCCCGGCGATGTCGCCTTGGCGGACGGGCTTGAGGATCAGCGGCAGCCCAAGCTGCGCCACGGCCGCGGGGAGTTCATCGATGCCGTTGATGGTCATGCTGCGTGGGACCGACACGGGCAAGCCGCGCGTGCGCTGCGCGAAGCGGCTTTTGTCGAGCAGGTCCTCCACGGTGGCCTCATCGGGCAGGACCATGCGGAAGAGCGGTTCGAGCCTCGCGCGGGCGCGGGACACAAGTTGCACCATCCGGTCGGAAGTCGGGATGAGCACCGGTCGCGGGGGAAGCTCTTTGGCAAAGGCGATCACGGCCTGGACGACCTGTGCGTCACAAGCGTCGGGCGCGAGCCGCATGCCACGCCGGCAATAGCGCGACCAGAACGCCGGCAACGGCTCGATGGCATCAAGGCCGTAGCAAATGACGCCGGCCCGGCCGAGCAGGCGGAGTGTGCCGAGACCGGTCTCGCTCATGCCCAAAATGAGAGCTGATGGACGATCACTCATGTTTCTGTTGCAACCCTCCGGACGGGAGATACAGCCTTTGTATCGTCCCCGAATCGTACCTACTTCAGGTCAGCGATGTGTTTACGTCTGGTTAGCCCAATCAGCGGACTGAAGGATACCCGCAGAAGGTCCAACAAGATGCATGGAATTTAGGGAAAAATGGGACTGCGCGGATGGAAAAGAAATGATTTTGTTAGCAGCTTCAAACAACGCCGAACTGCGCATTCTTCGGTCCGAGGCTGGACGAGCAAAAGGGTTGGCGAATAGGCGGAACGGGAGCGCCTCGCCGGTGATAAAGAACGACGAGGGTTAGTTCTGTCGCACCGGCGGTAGCGGGATGCCCATGTCGGCGACTTTTCGCAGAATCTGGCGGCCGTCATCGGGCTTGCCGAGCGCCTGCATGAGCCAGTATCCCTGCAACGCCACGTCCGCCGAGGCGGGGTGGAGGAGCGTATCGATGGACTGCTCGACCAGCCGTCGCGGATTCTTGCGGAGGCCTTGCGCGACTTTCTCAGCTTCTGCCGGATCGGCACTGATTAGCATGGCCCACTCGAAGGACGTTGGGCTGTCGGGGTAACTGCGGTTCTCCTCTTTTATTAAATCAAGGGCCTTCTTGAATTGCGGGCTATCCAGGACTTTCTTTTGGAACGGCCCCCGGGCACCGGCGATGATGGGGACGAGTTCTCCCATGCCCACCGACCTGCCGTACTTCGCGCAGAACGCGTCGAAATCCGGGTCGGCATGTCGAAGGTCCTTCGAGGCGTGCAGTATATACGTGCCGATCAGCGTACTGGTCGTGGCGGTGGACGGGCAGAGCTTGCGGGCCTCCTCGGCGAGTTCCACTGCTTTGTCGAGGTCCCCCGTTCCCGTAAAGGCGTCCAGCGCGAGAATGAGAGCGGACTGATTGGCAATCGCGACCGCGGCGGTGCGGCCCCCCTTGGCCCGCAGAATATTGCTTTGGTCCTCGGCGCGCTTGAGGGCCGTGGTGAGGCCCGCGATGCTTTGCTGGTCCTTGACGCCGCTCAGATGGTCCTTGACGGACGCGAGCTGGTCCGCGGTGTCGATGTCGGCAGCCTTAATGCGCATTTCGAGCGTGTGCAGAGCCGCATCGTCGCGCGTGAACTCGTGCAGGGCGTCGATGGCGGCGAAGGCCTGGCCGCTTTTTGGCGACAGGACCGTCACCTTTTCCAGGTAGGAGAGGGCGCGGGCCATGCCCGGGTGTTCCTTCACGCGCCGGGCGTATACGTCGTGGCTGGCCTGATCGTTGTAGAGGTAGGCCAGGAGCGAAAAGCTGCCGCTGTCGTGGAGGGCGCGCAGGTCGATGTCGGCCCCGATGATGTCGGCGAGCGCGCCGCCCAGGAGCGTGACCCCTGCGTTATACAGCAGGACCGGATCACTGGGCTGGAGCGCGACGGCCTGCTGGAAATAGTCGTCGCTGCGATCCAGCGCGGCGCGGTCGCCCGTGGCGAGGAAAACGGAAAAGTAGGCGAGCGCGGTGTCGTTGACGGTATTGGCGGTGCGCGGCATGGCGGCGTACGCGTCGATCGCCGTGCGGAACTGCCGGCCGGCTTCAGCCTCGCGACCCTCTTCATACGCCTTGTCACCCAGCGCCTTGGCCAGCGTGGCCTTCACCCACGGCTCGGAAGAACTGGCCTTTCTCAGCCAGGCGATCTGGTCATCAAGATCCTTGGAGCAGAGGGACCGAAAGGTGGCCGCCTCGTTTTGCTCTTCAGGCTTGGAGGTCTTGGAGTACGCCTCCTCGCCCATCGCGCGGGCTTCGGGCAGCGCTCCCAATTGGCGCAGGCGGATGGCAATCTTCAAGACGTCGCCGTAGTTGCGGCCGCCGGCGGCGAGGAAATCGTCGAACAGCTTGCGACCATCCGCCTGCTTGCCCAGCCAGTAATAGACCTGCCCGAGCGAGATGCGGTACTCCGCGGTCTGGCCTGCGATGCCCCCGATGGCAAGGAACACCTGCTCCGCGGAGACGAGCTGGTCCTTCCGGGTGGCGGGGTTGGTCTGGCCCTGCGCGCGCTGGAGCATGACCATGCCCAGTTCCAGCGCAACCGGCACCACCTCCGTCTCGCGCTCCAGCGCCTCCTGCGCGCTGGTGAATTCGGGATCGTTCTTCAGGCGGCCATTGACGTACTCGCGGACCAAGCCGCGCTGCTCGTCTGCGTTGGCGGCCTTGTACTTTTCGTAGAAATCCCTGGGTCCCTTCTCATCGTTGAGCAGTTTGAGCTCGCGCTGCCACAGGCGCTCGGCGACGCCCTGGGAATTTTGCTCCGCGGCGTGGAGCGCGTCGAGGCGGCTCTTCACGTAAGGCCACAGCAGCGCATACGCGCCGTCGAAATCGCCCGTGCGGGCAAGGACAGTTCCCAGCACCCGCGCGCCTTCCCCTTCTGTCAGCGCATCCTTGCGCGGGAGCAGCAGCTTCTTGGCTTCGTCGAATTGGCCCTGCTGCGAGAGGAGCGACGCGAGGGGAACGATGACGTCGAGGTTGGCCGGATCGGCGGCGGCCCACTTGCGCAGCAGTGATAGCCGCACGGCATCGATGGGGCGCGTGTCGATCACCAGCGGGCGCACGGCGTCGAGCATCGCGATGCCGCCGCGAGGGTCGGAGTCTCCCCTCTCCGTGACGAGCTTCATTCCCTTGTCCACGACCTCGGTGACGGGAATGGCGCCGCGACGGCGGGCGACCTGGGCGACGTCCGAGAAGACGCCCGCCGATTCCGCCAGCGGCGCCTGGAGGCACTGCGCGTCCATCAGACCCTTGATGGCGGCGGTGGCGTTGGCGGCCTGTTCCTCTCCGGCCAGCGCGAGCGTCTGATATATTTTTGCCGCGCCTGAGAGATGCCCGCCATCGGCGAGCTTGTGCGCCTCGGCCATTTGGCGCTTGGCCTTGTAGGCGGGTGAGGAGGTGTAGGTGTCGTACCGCACGCCGCCGAAGATGAGGAGTGCCGCGGCCAGCAGCACGACGTTCCACCCGCGCGCCAGTCCCGAGAGCGGCTCGCGCCCCAGGAAATACCAGCCGCGTTGCGCCGGGGCGACGCGGTACGCCCGCAGGCACAGGATCGGCACGAATAAGACCGAAATGCAGAGCGTGGTCACGTAAGTGTTGGTCTCAGGGTCGTGGTCGCGCCGGCCGTAGACGCCGGTGCCGATCCCATTGATGCGGGCCAAGGGCGGCGGAGACTTGATGGAAGTCATCTGCGGGAACTTCTTCGTCAAATCGATTTGAGCCATGAGCGCACTTCCCCATATAAAAGACGCAAGCGTTGAAAAGGCGGAACCATCGAGATGCCCCCCGGCGTGCCGGGAACCGCGCCCGGCACAGGGCGCTAGGGCGGGATCGTAACCGCCGTCGAGCCCGTTTCGCAAATTCCTTCTTCGCAAGCGTACTTCGCTACAATCAGGGCCTATGCAAGGCACCACTCAACCGGCGATCGTTCTTTCCTCCGGCGGCTTGGACAGCACCACGTGCCTGGCCATCGCAAGGGCCGACGGCTTCGCGCCGGTTTACTCCATGTCGTTCGACTACGGCCAGCGGCACCGCCACGAACTCGACGCCGCAAAGCGATTAGCCGCGGCGTTCGGCGTGGCGGAGCATCGCGTGGTCACGATCGACCTCCGCCAGTTCGGCCGCAGCGCGCTGACGGCGGACATCGCCGTGCCCAAGGACCGCAACGAATCGCAAATGGGCGGCGACGTGCCGATCACCTACGTGCCCGCGCGGAACACGATCTTTCTCAGCTACGCGCTCGCGTGGGCGGAAGTGATGAACGTGCGCGACGTGTTCATCGGCGTGAACGCGGTTGACTACAGCGGCTACCCCGATTGCCGGCCCGAGTTCATCGCGGCGTTCGAGGCGATGGCGAACCTCGCGACGAAAATGACCACCGGCCCCGGCGGCGAGCCGTTCATCGTGCATACGCCGCTGATCAGCATGACCAAGGCCCAGATCATCCGGCGGGGCATGGAACTGGGCATGGATTTTTCCATGACGCATAGTTGCTACGACCCGACGAGCGGGGGACTGGCGTGCGGGCGTTGTGACAGTTGCGTGCTGCGGAAGAAGGGATTTGCTGAAGCGGGTGTTGCGGATCCGACGCGCTACGAAACGTAGGGGTTCGCCCGGCCTAATTTGTCCTGAATTCGGAGCAGGGCCGTGTCGGCCCGATCGCAGCATTGCTCCGTATTACTCCCTCTCCCTTGTACTCGGGGGAGAGGGCAGGGGTGAGGGGCCGAGCGTGAAGTTGTATGATTCGGAAGAGGACCATGTAGGGTGGGCGTACTCGCCCACCATTTGATACTCAAGCGGCCGACGGACGGTGGGCGAGTACGCCCACCCTACATGATTCGTTCCGGCGCAACTCGACTTTCCGCCCCTTACCCTATCCCCTCTCTTCCGAGTATGAGGGAGAGGGGATAAGAACAAAACGCTATTTCCCGATGCCCGGCAAGACGACGCGCGACACTTCGAATGGGGCCAAATCGATACTGACTTTTCCGTCCGTCATCTGCGCTTCTTGCTCCTGCCCAGTCGCGGGGCTGAGTTGTTGGACTTTCACGGCCTTCGCCGGACCGGCCGATTCGATCACCGCATGCCATGCGCGGGGCGTGTGGTTGATCACCAGCATGGCCACGCCATCCCCATCCTTTACCGCGTACGCGACGACGTGGTGGGAATCCGTGGGATCGGTTTCGACTTCAAGCATCTCGCGGCCGGCGTAGGGCTTGAGCGCGTCGAGCACCGCGTTGGCGGGGCCGGGGCTCAGGTCGAACGCGGCTTCTTCGATGCCGCCGCGGGCGAGCGACTTGACCAGCGCCGCCGCCCACGCGGCGGCGAAGGGAGTCGCCTCGCGCGGGTCGTGGCCGTGCTCGGCCAGATTGATCGGCCCGACGCGCAGCGCCGCCTGCGGGGCGAAGGTGTTCACGGTGTGGGCCTCGTCCGCGACCGCGGGGAGCGTCTCCATGATCGTGTCGTTGTCGGGGAGGTGGATCGTCGGCGTGTAGCGCCAAGAAATCGTCTTCGCCCCGGCGAACTTCTCGCGGCCGAAGTTGATGTCGCTGAAGATGACCGACTTCGAAAAATCCGCGGCACCTACGAGCTTCGGGAATTTCGCGCCGGGGATCGGCTTGCCAATTCGCAGACGAACGGGATCCTGCGGCGAAGGCGCGGCGTCCGTCTTCCCGCCGACCGTCAGAGTCACGGTTTGCACCTTCTTGTCGCCCTTCGCGACACGCGGATAGGCGTAGGGGAGCGGGGCGTAGGCCTTCCACGAGCTGTCGCCCCAGTTGCGCTGGTCTTCCATGTCGAAGGTCGCGCCTTCGACGGAACAGGCGACGTTGAGGCCGTCCGCCGTGGCGTAGCGAAGCGCGTGAAACTTCTCCCCAACGAGCTTGGGTGAAACCAGCGGCGGGAAGACGCCCTTGGGCGTCGCGCCGTCCGTCTCGAAGGCCTGCCCGGCGAGCGAGGCATTGCCGTAGAGGACGCAGAGACCGATACGGTTGGAATCGAAATCGGCGTTGGGGGTGCCTTCGGCGCGGAAGGTGATCTTGCCATCGGTATCGCCCGTGATGACGCCGGACCACTGGTAGTCCACCGACTTCATTTTGCAGCTCGCGGCGAGATGGATCGTGAAATGGTCGTCGGCCTTCTCGACGTCCATCTGCGTGAAACGCGGCATGGCGGTGGCCCATGTGCCGTCGCGGACGCCGAAGTAGATCCGCCGAATGATTTCCTTGTCGCCCACGCGGAGGTAGCGGAGCTCGCCGTCGGCGAACTTCAGGCGGACCGGGCCGGCGCGCAAGAATTCGGCCGGGCGGCGGGCGTCTTCGATGGCGGTCTCATGCGTCATAAGGATCTCCACTGCCGATGCCGGGGATGCCGCCAGGCACGGGCGGCAGGCAAAAAGGGCGGCCAGGGTCAGCAGCAATCGTGGGGCCGGGTGGGTTGCGAGGCTCGTATTGCAACGTCGGTTTTGCATGGGCTGGGTTCCTCCGTGAGATGCCGGCCTGGGCCGGGCTCGCGGGCAGACTACCGCAAGCTCTGGCCGGAAACCAGCCGCTCTGAACCGCGCAAACGCTCCGATCCGCGTGTCTCATTTCGGCGAATCGCGTTGCCGAACTGGGGCGGACATTCTTATCTGTCTTTCAGGTGGAGCAGACATTTTTGTCTGTCGCGAGCTTGCGAGCGGGGGCATTCCTGCCCCCCGAGCGGACTGGCAACAACTGTCGGGTCGGCTCGGGAGGCAAGAATGCCTCCACTCCCCACCCTCGGATACAGACGAGAATGTCTGCCCCACCAGGCAAACGCTGCCTGCCAATCTGACCCGTTCGAATGTGGACGGTCGCGGGATGACGGGGCCACCGACGAACCTGGGAATCGAGCGCGACGTTAAGCCCGGCGGACTAATCCGTGCAACCTTTTGTCAATCAGCGAAAGAGGAAAAGTGCCGCGGACCGGAGATTCGCGAGCTGCTTTGCGGCGCGAAGGAACGGGCGTTGCATTACACATCCCGGCGGTGCGTGTGTTGGTGTCGGCGAGGCGCCCCCTGGTCGCATCGCGAGCGTTCGGATGTCCTCTTTTCATTCCCCTCGGGCCCGGCAACGGGCGGGGAAACCCTAGGTGAGGTGTAATTATGGTAAGCCCACAGAATCCAACCAACCCCGAGGCGACGATTGCCGGGCGAAGCGATCGCGGCTTTGTACCCGAGTACGCGACCACAGCGGGCCAGCCGTCCGTTGGTTACCGGGAGATCGCACCCGGGACGCGCGATTACTTTTGGGGCTCAGTCGTCGCCGGCACCGTCTGCACGATTACGATTGGCGTCCTCTCCCTGGCGCTGATGATCGGATGCCACGTCGGCACGACCCGCAACGGCGAGATCTCCTTCGGCTGGGGCGCCGGACTCTGGCTGATCATCACCTCCGCCATCGCCTACTACGTCGGCGGGATGGTCGCCAGCAGCTTCGCGAACAACGCGCAGTCGGGCTGGCTCCGCGGGATGACGGTCTGGGGCCTGAGCGTGCCGGTGCTCTTCCTGATGATCGCCATCATCTCCGGCGGATTCGGACTCGCCTACGGCGCCACCGCGAATCACGTGGCCGACACCGTGGTGACCGGCTCGCAGTCCCCGACCGTGGGACGCGGCGACCTGTTCGCAAACTTCGGCGGCGCGTGGACCGTCTTCCTCTCGCTGGCCGTCGGCCTCTTCTGCGCCCTCATCGGCGGCAGCAGCGGCTCGCGAAACATGGACCGCATGATGACCAACCTGCCGGGGACCGGCACCACTGGCACGACGACGGCCCGCTGATTTCGTCGTGCGTGAAACCGTGGCACGTGAAACGTGAGAAGACGGGGGGATCGCCTCTTCTCACGTTTCACGTCTTCACGTTTCAGAACCATGTTTCACGCCCCATGTCTATTGCCCGTTCCACGCCCGCCCTGTATCGTCCGGCGATGAAGATTCACGAGTACCAGGCCCGGCAGATTCTCAGCGACGCAGGCGTTCCCGTTCCCCCGGCGGAAGTGGTGCGGACCCCCGACGAAGCGGCGGCGGCGTTCAAGCTCTTTAGTTCGCCCATGTGCGTGGTGAAGGCGCAAGTCTACGCGGGCGGTCGCGGCAAGGCCGGATTTGTAAAGCTCGTGAAGTCCGCGGACGAGGCGCGGGATGCGGCGAAGTTCATGCTCACGCACCGCATGATCAGCAACCAAACCGGGCCGGAGGGCGTGCCGGTTTCGGTGCTCATCGTCGCGCCGGGCGTGGACATCGCCAAGGAGTATTACCTGGGCATGACCATCGACCGCGCCCGCAACACGGTCACGCTGATCGCGTCCGCCGAGGGCGGGGTGGAGATCGAGGAAGTCGCGGCCAAGTCGCCGGAGAAAGTGCTGAAGCTGCCGCTGCACCCGCTCATGGGCCTGCAGGGATATCAGGCGCGGGAAGTCGCCTACCAGCTCGGCTTCAAGGACAAGCTCGCCGCCGAGGCGGCGAAGGTGATGATGGGCCTCAGCAAGGCGTTCTTGAAAACAGATGCCTCGCTGGCGGAGATCAACCCGCTGGTGATAACCAACGACGGCAAGCTGCTGGCGATCGACGCGAAGTTTAACTTCGACGACAACGCCCTCTTCCGCCACAAGGACATCATCGCGATGGAAGATGAGTCGCAGGAAAAGCCGCTGGACGTGCGAGCGAAGAAAGCGAACCTCAACTACATTGCCCTCGACGGCACCATCGGCTGCCTGGTCAACGGCGCCGGCCTGGCCCTGGCCACCATGGACATCATCAAGCTCCACGGCGCAGAGCCCGCCAACTTCCTCGACGTCGGCGGATCGGTCACCGCCGACGGCGCGATCGAAGCCTTCCGCATCATCCTCTCGGACCCAAAGGTAAAGGGCATTCTCGTCAACATCTTCGGCGGAATCGCCAAGTGCGACCTGATCGCCGAGGCATTGGTGAAGGCCGGGCGAGAAGTGGGCTTCAAGCTCCCGGTGGTCGTGCGCCTGGAAGGCACGAACGTGGACAAGGCCCGGGAAATCCTCAAGGGCGCGAAGGCCGAACTGCCCACGCTCCAGACCGCGACGGATTTGACGGACGCGGCGAAGAAAGTCACGGCGGCCGTGGCGGCGTGATGAAACCGCCTGGGTTCGGCACGTCCCCAGGACTCGCTGATCGCGGATGAATTGAACGCAGAGACGCCGAGGCGCGGAGAAAAAGGCCGAGACAAACCTGTCGATTTTT
>JAQGHP010000641.1 GCA_028288775.1 Phycisphaerales bacterium
GAATGACTTCGTAAGATTTCATGGCCGCAAATTGTAGCAGAGGCGGGGAAAGGGGAAAGGAGCCAGAAGCCAGAAGCCAGAAGCCAGAAGCCAGAAGCCAGAAGCCAGAAGCCAGAAGCCGGCCATACTATTGGGATTACTATCACCTTTGGGCCTCGGTCTTCAATACGCGTCTCTGTACGCTCTTCTATTGGCTTCTGGCTCCGCTCCTCCCAGCTTCTTTCTTTACTTTCCCGCGGCGACAATCGCCCCATGGCGCAAACCAAACATGAGATCGAGGCTCTGCTCGCCGGGGCGGGGTCGCATCCGCGGCATCGGTTCGGGCAGAACTTTATGATCGACCAGAACCTCGTGCGGCTGGTCGCCGAGGCGGGCATGCTCGCGCCGGGCGATCTGGCCATTGAAGTGGGGCCGGGAACGGGAACGCTCACCGAAGAACTGCTGAACCGGGCGGGGCGGGTGGTGGCAGTTGAGATCGATCGCGACCTGGCCGCCTTGCTGCGAAATCGGTTCGCGGACAAAGCCAACTTCGCCCTGATCGAAGGGGATGCGTTGGCGGGCAAACACGCGATCAATACCGAGCTCCTCGCGGCGCTGCGGCAGGCTGAGGCCGAGGGCCGGCCGGCGAAACTGGTCGCAAACCTTCCGTACAACATCGCTTCGCCGCTGGTGATCGAGCTGCTGATTGCGGGCGTGGGTTTGCTGGCGTTCACGGTGCAGAAAGAAGTTGCGCAGCGCCTGCGGGCGGGGGCGGGGAGTGATGATTACGGGCCGCTTTCGGTGATGGCTCAGATGTTGTCGCGGGTGGAGTTGTTGCGGACGCTGCCGCCCCAGGCCTTTTGGCCGGCCCCGAAGATCGATTCGGCGTTGGTGCGGATGACGCGCGAGGACCATCTGGGCGGGCGGGCGGGGCGGTTTGGAGAGTTCGCTTCGGGCATCTTTTCCTTCCGCCGCAAGACGCTCCGCAAGGCGCTGGCGCAGGCGGGGCACGAGGCGGAGAAAGTGTTGTCGGTTACAGGCCTGGATGGGGGGCGTCGCCCGGAAGAGTTCGCGCCCGAGCAGTTCCTGGCGATGTTCGAAGCGGTAGAAAATGAACGTCGAAATAATTTGCAGTGACGGAAGAAAGCCCGACCCGGGGGATACCATTCCTCAGAAGGCGGGCACCGGGATTGGTCGGAACTTCGCGGAGAATTGCGTTTTGCAGCCCAGCGACATGGACCTCCTCCGGGCCGCGGCTCGTGGCGATGCCTCGGCGTTCCATACGCTGGTGGACCGCCACGCGGGGTACTTGTACCGGTTGGCCTCGTACGTCTCGCGGCGGAGCCCGGATGCCGAGGACATTGTTCAGGAGACCCTCGTCGGCGCCTTCACGGGAATGAAACGGTTCGACGGCCGCTCTTCGGTAAAGACGTGGCTCACCCGGATCTTGATGCAACAGGCGTCGCGGGCGTGGCGACGATCAAAGCGGCGGATGGCGTTTGATATTGAGGCAGCCGCCAACAGCGAAAGTGACGATGCCGCGTTGTCCGTGCAGTCGGGTTCGACCGCGGTGGACAAGAAGATCGACGTGGCGGCGGTACTCGAGGCGTTGAACCCCGAGCACCGCGAAGTGCTGGTTCTGCGGGAGATGCAGGGAATGTCGTATGCGGAAATCGCCGAGGTATTGGCGATACCGGTCGGGACGGTTGAATCCCGGATACACCGGGCCCGCGCGGAAGTGCGCCGGCGACTTCAGGAGTATCTGCCGTGACTAGTCTTTGTCAGTTTCAAACCCGCCTGAACGCATTCCACGACGGCGAGCTCGACCTTCGGGCATCACGCGAAGTGACGCTGCATCTGGCCGAATGCGAAGCCTGCCGGCAGGAGCTGGCGGGGGTGCGGGAAGTGTCACGCGTGCTGGGGCATGTCCGCCCGCGGGAAATGACCCGCGAGGTATTGGCCCGGCTGCACGACGGGGCGGACGACCTGACGGCCCGGGCCGATGTGTTGCCCCTGGCGCGGGTGCTGATGGCGATGGCGGCGTCGGTGGTGGTAATCGGAGCGGCGTGGCTTGTTCAGTCCCCCACTGGGGGGCCGGCAGTCACGCCGTCGCCGATCGTCGTGACCCCTTCCTCAGACTGGGAGCGGATCGCGACGGGGCAGATTGACCGCCCGAATTACGCGGGCGGGAACACGGGTGTGGCCGAGTCCGATCCGGCGCACGGCTGGAATGATCCGGTAAATGATTGGATTAACGCGAGCCTCAAGTAGGGACCCGACGTATGAAAAGGCACGGCACACGGGTGCTCATGTTCGCGGTGTTCGCCCTCACGCTCTCTGCGGGCGTGGTGGCGGGATTGCTCGCGTCGCGCATGCCGGCCAAGCCTGTGCCCGCAGCGCCCGCCGATGCGTCTTCGCTGGCGGACGCGCTGCAACTGGCCCCCGGCCAGCGCGAGCAGATGCGGCAGATTTGGGAAGGCGTTCGCGATACCGCCAACGATTGCTCCACACAGGCCCAAAAGTTCAAGGACCAGCGGGACGACGACGTGCAGGCGCTGCTCCCCGATGAAAAGAAGGCCGCGTACCGCGATATTCAGCAGGCGTACGACACCCACTGTGCCGCCTTGAAGGTGCGGCGCGAGGCGGAATTCGACAAGGCAGTCGAACGCACGAAGCAGATGTTGAACCCCGGGCAGCGGGACAAGTACGAGCAGATTCTGAAATCGAGGGTCGGCCGCGAGCCCGCGCCGACCCACGCGACAGCACACGAGCAGGTGGCGGCGCCGCCCGAGGCGGCGGCCGCGCAGTAAAGGGCCGGGTCAGAAGCGATTTCAAAACCGCGTTGTGACACGGGCGTCTCGCCCATGCGATCGAAGTGTCGCTTGAGAAAACGTGGCTTCGGGATTGTTGGACTCAGAACGCGTTAGACATGGGCGGGACGCCCGTGTCACAGTTGAGGCTATGAATCGGCTTCCAGGCAAGTAGCTCTGCCCCACGGGCTTTCTCCGCGCGAGGAGTAGGTAACGGTTGCTTTCTATCCATTCACCGTAGGAATCCCCTGTATGCAACGCACAAAGAACCGTCTTCACGATAAGAACCGCGAACGCCGGGACCCCGCACGCGCCATCGAGCCGCTGGAATCCAGGCGGCTGCTTTCGGCGACTGTGAGCACCCTGGACTTGAGCCAGGTCGTGCATCCGGCGCTGAGCCTCACGCCGGCGGCAACCACTTCGGGCATCGGCGG
>JAQGHP010000682.1 GCA_028288775.1 Phycisphaerales bacterium
TATCAAATATGCGATGAAGCTCCAAGGCCGCGACAGCGGCGAGCTGCGCCTGCCGCTATGGGAGGCGGGCGAGGCGACGAAAAAGACGATTGAAGAATTAATGACGAAAATCGGAGTAATGGCGGCGCGGTAGTTCCTTCATATTGCAGCCCCGGAGGGGCGTAAGAGCTTAGCCCACGGCGCGAGCCGTGGGAAAGATCGGGGAGAGCCGCATAGCCCCGGAGGGGCGTAAGAAATGTCGGATTCCCAAATGGCTCCGACACGATCCCAGCAAACTTCCGGTCCACGCTTCTTACGCCCCTCCGGGGCTGAATGTTTTTCCTGCTCAAACCCCTCGGCTCGCGCCGTGGGCTAAGGCGTTACGCCCCTCCGGGGCTGGGAATGCCCGATCCTGGTTTTGGATTCGTAGCGTTGGATACATCCGTCCGCCTCCTGCAAAACGACCTCCTGGCGGCGCACTCATCGTATGACCCACCTCTGTGTCGCCATTTTCGTGACGGATCTCGCCCAGGCCCAGCGCGATGTCGCTGCTGCCGCGGAGGCGGGCGCGGACATGGTCGAGCTGCGGATCGATGAACTGACGGACGCAACGCTCGTCGCGGATGTAGTCAAGGCGGCGACGCTGCCCGCGATCGTCACTTGCCGGCCAACCTGGGAAGGCGGGCAGAGCACGCTGACGGATGAAGAGCGGCTCGACTTGCTGGCGAAGGCCGCGGAGGCGGGGGCGAGTTACACGGACATCGAGCTGGAAACATTCGGCCGGGCAGGCGGGTTGCCGGGCGACGGGGGCGTAGCGCCGCGCGAGCAGCGCGCGGGCGTCATTGTCAGCTCCCACGATTTTGCCGGAAGGCCGGCCCGGCTTACCACGACCCTGTCGGAGCTTTACGCGGCCCCCGCGGATGTGACGAAGATCATCTGGACGGCGCGGACGGTGCGTGACAACCTGGAAGCGTTCGAGATTCTTCAGCGGCGGGTGAAGCCGACGATCGCGCTGTGCATGGGCGAAGCGGGGCTTGTTAGCCGCGTGCTGGCCAAAAAGTTCGAGGCGTTTCTTTCCTTTGCCGCGCTCAAGGCGGGCGGGGGCACCGCGCCGGGGCAGGTGGGCGTCGCCGACATGAAGCGGCTGTACCGATGGGACGCCCTGGGCACGAAGACGAAAGTTTACGGCGTGGTTGGGTCGCCGGTGGCGCATTCGATGTCGCCGGCGATTCATAATGCGGGGTTTGACGAGGTCGGGTTCGACGGCGTGTATCTGCCGCTGCTCGTGAACGAGGGGTATGAGAGCTTCAAGGCGTTCATGGAAAGCTTCGTGCCCTTCGAGGGGCTGGACCTTTCGGGATTATCGGTAACGATCCCGCACAAGGAGAACGCCCTCCGCTACCTTCAGGAAAAGGGCGCCCAGATCGAGCCGCTGGCAGCGAGCATCGGCGCGGTGAACACGATCGTGATCGACCGCACGGACGGCGCGATCAAGCTCCGCGGCTTGAGCACGGACTACGCGGCGATCCTGGACAGCATCACCGCGAAGCTGGGAATTACGCGGGAAAAGCTGGCCGATTACCGCGTCGCCGTGATCGGCGCGGGGGGGACGGGGCGCACCGCCATCGCAGCGCTCGCGCACTACGGGGCGACCGTCGTGGTGTACAACCGGACGTTTGAGCGTGCCGAGGCGCTGGCAAGTGAGTTCAACGGGCGGAGCGGGAAAGTCGTCGCGGCGCGGATGGAAAAACTCTGTGACTCTTGCTGTCAGATCTATCTCAACACCACATCCCTTGGCATGCACCCGAACGTGGAGCAGAGCGCGTGGGGTGACGCCCCGCCGACGCTCGACGCGGAGTCGGTGGTGTTCGACACGGTCTACAACCCGATGAAAACGAAGCTGCTCGCGCAAGCCGAGGCGGCGGGCGCGAAGACCATCGGCGGGGTTGAAATGTTCGTGCGCCAGGCGGCGGCGCAGTTCGAAGTGTGGACGGGGAAACCTGCGCCGGTCAAAACCATGCGGGAAGTGGTCGAACGCCGGCTGGCGTGATCGTCGTCCGGGCGGGGAATAAAGTGTCTTTCAAAACTTTGCCGTGACACGGGCATCCCGCCCGTGCGAGCGGTGCACCCATAGAGATCGATATAGGGCGTGCGTAGTCGCCCACGGCTTGCTCCGCGGGACCACCGGTGGGCGAGTACGCCCACCCTACAAAACTCGTCTTTGCAGGAAGTTGTCGGACAGCCAAAACGTGCATCGTGGCACGGGTTTTCAACCCGTGCAGGGTGCTCCCGCGGTTCAATTGATTTACTTGTCTTGTGCGCCGCTTGCACGGGTTGAAAACCCGTGCCACGAAATAGCATCGCGCGCTCTCAGTCCGCGGGGACCGCGTCGCGCTTCGATTTGGGCATGACTGTGATGCTCTTGGGGGTAGTCGGGCAGCTCTGCTGGCAGTAGCCGCAGCCGGTGCAGCCGGCTTCCTTTACTACGATCGCGTTGCCGACGAGCTCGAGGGCGGCGGGGCCGACGGGGCAGTGGTCGACGCACATCGTGCAGTCTTCGCCCTGGGTCGTTCGCACGCACTGGTGCTCGTGCCACGCGGCGGTGCCCATGTCCACTTCCTCGCGCGCGATCGAGAGGATCGCGCTGCTGGGGCAATGGGTCATGCAGGGCATGCCGTCGCACATCACGCAGGCGGAGACATCCGGGTCGATGAACGGGACGCCGGCGCCGCGGGTGCCGCTGTGGTCGAGTTGGATGGCGTGGACGGGGCAGGCGTGGACGCAGTTTCCGCAACGGCTGCAGATGTTGCGGAAGTCCTGTTCGTCCCGCGCGCCGGGGGGCCGAAGCGCATGCTCGCTGCCGGGGTCAAAGGCGGCGACCAGACCGCCCGCGTAGGCGGAATACGAGACTGTGTTCTGCGGCTTGCGGATTTCCGGGGCGGGCTGCTCGCGCCGGGCGGGGGTCGCGGGCAGATCTTCGAGCTTGCCGATCTGATGGGCCAGTTGTTCCAACGGGCGCGCGGCCTTGGAGAGCGGCTTGAGCAGCTCGGCCAGGCCGGCGCGGAAGAACTTCCTGCGATTCATCGGCTTGTCGTCATCGGTCATAACATCTTTCGGGGCACGGGCGGCCCGCCCGTGGATCGCCGGCCGCGGGCTTCATGGGCGGGCCGCCCATGCCACGGCAATTGCAACGAGCGCATTGGGCGCGCCAGCAAAAACGTCAAGGTATTCTACCGCGCCGCGGGCTGTGTGGCGCTGGACGGGGGCAAATTCACATGGACAAGCTGCTCGGCGG